>NZ_QIMI01000119.1:0-4995 GCF_007050195.1 Sulfolobus sp. B1
AAGAAAGGATTACCCGGAAATAGGGGGTTGTTATTATGCGTCTAGGTTAGGGGTAACTGAGCACTTATATGAAAGGAGGAAACAGGCTACAGCAATCTTATGGAGGGAAATATATGAGGGTTTTAATCTACCTATTGGTGTCTGGTTTGTTAGGGAAAACGTTAGAGAAATGTTTAAAAATAAGCCTCTAATATTTGATTCTATAGAACCAGTATTCACTTACTTAAAAGAAATATTGAGGGTGGATTTAAAGAAGTGGTTAAGTAAATCAATGCTAAACTATAACACTATTGATAAATGGTTAGAGAAGTGAGTTTGATGATAGTAAAGAGAATTAAAGTTAAATCAGCATTAAGTAAATCGGGTTTGAGAGAGCTTGATTACAGTCTTAATCCCTATTTAGGCTGTATTCATGCTTGTAGTTATTGTTACGCACCTAACTTCACTCCAGATAGCGACGCTTCAACTAATTGGGGAAAAGTAGTTGTAGTCAAGGAGAATCTAGTTGAGGTTCTAAAGAGGGAAGTACATATGCTTAAGAGAGGCGTTGTTGGCGTTTCTACAATAACCGATCCATATCAACCTATTGAAGCCCTAGAAAGGCTAACTAGGAGAAGCGTAGAGTTGCTTTTACAAAATGGGTTTAGAGTTTCTATTCAAACTAAATCCCCCTTAGTATTGAGGGACATTGACGTTCTACAGAAGTATAAGAATAAAGTCGATGTGGGAATCACAGTTACTACTCTCTACAAGGATATTGAACCGAACGCTCCACCTCCTAAAGCTAGGATTAATGCGTTGAAAAAATTAAGCGAGAATGGAATTGAAACTTGGCTATTTTTGGGACCCATTATTCGTGGCGTAAATGATAGTGAAGTGAAGGATATTATTGAAGAGATTAGTGGCATAAGTACTAGAGTAGTATATGATCACTTCAATTATTATAAGGGGTTGAAGTTCAGAGAGGGAAGTAAGGAATGGTGGGAAGGTATCAAACAGATGATAAATAAGCTGTGCAGAGAAAACGGTTTGGAATGTCATGAGGAGAGTGAGGACTGGATATTCGAGAAAAGAAAGCAATATAAACCATTATTTTAAACGGTTCATGAATTAGTTTTATTATTCAAAATTTTAAGGAGTTAGACAACTAGCCTATTCTTCTGACCTCCTCCCCTTAGAGCGGTTCATAGGTTTACCGCCTTCACCACTTCATAGCTAGTGGGCATTAATACCCACTCGTCCAGCGATAGCTGGGTCTTCAGCCAAATTACCCCTATCCCTTGGGTAGAGGAGCCCCCACTCCACCCTCCTCGAGACTCGGGGATATGTACTGAGGAGGATGGACACGTTCTCATTACGCTTTATGGCTTCCCTCAATAATCTTCCTTCACTTAAAAACTTTACCCCGGGGGAGAGGCTTGTCCTTCCTTTGTCAAAATTTTCAATCTAATTGTTATCACAATAAAAACTGATATAAAACGAAAAACTGTTATACAACCCATTTATAAGATGGTTTTGAGTAATTTATTAAGATGTATTGCGTGGATGAGAGGAAAAGGATTCCAGTGGATGTAGTTTGTTCTTCTTACAACTTTAAGATAAGAGTCTTGATAAACGGAAAACCTCACATTGCAACCTATGAGGAACTTTGGAAGATGAGTTTAGATAACGTTAATACGATTCACCTATACGAGAAAACTGAATCAGCAATAGCTAATGATCCTTTCATGTCTATAGCTAGCTCATTCACGGTTTTCATTTCCGAAAAGGAGGACATTGAGGGATTTGCTGAATTCGTCTTAGGGAAAGTCCTCTTTGAAGTACGTTCTATAGTGCTAGCAGAGGAACCTAACATAAAACTTGAAGAAGATAAAGTAGCCTTATCCTCTATGCATTACTACTATGAGATATCGTTTAGGAATAATAGGTTAACGATAAGAGCTAAGGATAAGGAAGGTTACTATGAAGCTATGATAAGAACTCATAGCTTCAATTTTACTAAAGACTATAGGGAGTTGTTTAGAAACGTTGAGAGATTTGGCAGTACAACGAGAATAGTCTTCTAAAGGTTTTTTAACTATCATGATAATATAATACATATGAAAGTAATAGATTTAGCTAGCAGTATTATAATAACAATATCAACTGAGTCCTCAATGAGGGAAGTTCTTGATGTCCTATCTAAAGATCCATCTGGTAGAGTCGTAGTACTAAAGGAGGAGAAGCCTATAGGAATAGTATCGACTAGGGACGTAGTAGCCTCCTTCAGTGAGTATGGATTAGATATCATCAATTTGAAGGCTAAAGACATAATGAGTCAGGATTTAGTTTCAGTTTCCCCAAATGAGGAGGTAAATGAAGTAGTAAGGCTGATGTTATCTAAGGGTATAGGAGGGGTTCCAATTGTAGATAATAACGTTTTAGTAGGGATATTTACGGAGAGAGAAGTATTAAAGTTATTAACTTCCAACAACTTTTCTGGTATAATAGATTCAGTGATGAGCAAAGACGTCATTTGTATAGGTGAAGAGAGTGACATCCTAAATGCTGCCAAAACTATGACTAGATATAATATTAGAAGGCTACCAGTAATGAAAGATGATAAATTGGTAGGTATAATAACTGCTGCGGATATAGTTAAATTTATTGCAAAAAATGATAAAATAGGAAAAGTATTAGATGCAGGTAGTAAAAATTTAATAACTGTATCTAGATATGAGCGAATATGGAGAGCAGCTAAGATAATGATAGACAAGAGGATAGGCACGTTACCAGTAGTGGAAAATGAAAAACTAATTGGAATCGTAACGGAAAGAGATTTGATGTATGCTTTCTTAAACGTTTAAGCTACTATACTTATTTTTTATCATTACTTGTCACACTTTTTGCAGTTCTCTCAGTATCTGTCTCTCTCCAAGGCTCCACTTTCTCCTTAAACTCTACATCTTTCTTAATGTTAGCTAAATACATAGCTATCTTGCTAGCGTAATCATAATCGTAAACTCTATTTATCACTATCCTTTGTGCCTCTGGACTACCAGCCCCATGAACTGACTCTATGAGAAAAGCAACTCCTAAACTCACGTTTTCCAATAGTCTAATCATTCTCAATCTATCTTCTACTTTATAATCAGAAATTCCCTGCAGGTACTTCTCGATATAAGGCTTTAACTTAGGGTTCTTTAAGTCCGACTCACTAGGCCCAGTTCCTAAAATTCCACCTGCTATATCAGTTGAAAACTTAGTAATCTCGTATGGGAATCTAGTGACTAGCTGTTTAGTAACGTTTGCGAACATCGGATTAACCCACCAGCAATCGTTTTCGCATAACTTAATAGCATCTAAACTAGCTGCGATACCAGTTGAATACATATTTTCAGTTAGTAAAACCATTTCGGTGAGTTTGTTTTGTATATGAGGAGCTTTATCCACACCTACCTGCTTTGCCAGATTATAAGAAGCACCTATTATGACATCCGCTAAACCAGATTTACATCCACCATATCCTTGTCTATGATAAGCACTAAATATTTCAACTAATATTCCACTCATCTGCCAATCCTTATACATGAATACCCTTTCCCAAGGTACAAAAACGTTATCAAATATTACTAAACCTTCATGATTATACCTATAAGGTAAACCATCAATTTCTCCCTCTTCAAACCTCCTCGCATCATTCAATTGCCTTCCTACTATTACCTTTATTCCTTCAGTATCTAAAGGTATTGAAAAAGCTATTGCAAAATCTTGATCCTTCTCACTCATCCCCCTGGTAGGCATTACTACTATCTCCTCAGCTGTAGCTATCCCAGTAATATTTGCCTTAGCCCCTGCTACATAAATTCCTTCTTTAGTGACCTCTGTTACTCTTAAATATGCATTAGGCTGCTCACTGGGTTTTAAAGTCCTCACTCCCTTAACATCAGTCATAGCCCCAGCTAATGCTAAGTCGTTCTTCTGAACGTATTTTAAGTACTCCACAAATCTTTCGTAATACTCTTTCTTACCTTTCTCAGCCATTAACTTAGTTGTGATATAAAGTGTGTTCAGCGCATCCCAACCTACACACCTCTGGAAACAAGCCCCGGTCTTATGGCTTATCTTTCTCAGCAATTTTACCTTAGCAGCCAAGTCCTCCGGAGATCTATGTACATGAGTGAATCTGTTCACCTCTTCGTTTATGAACTGACTCCAAGCTCTACCCAGATGTTTAGTATCCTCCTCATGAGCTGCATCATAAGTAGCTTTAAATGATAGAACTGCTGGCTTTAAGAAGGGATCTTGAGTAACATCTTTAACTTCTTTACCCATCACGTAAATTTCAACTTTACTTCTATTCCTAATAGCCTCAACGTATTGCTCACCTGTTCTTAAAACCATATTATACTTTACACGTGGGAGTTTATAAAGTTTGATATCTACATTTAATAGTAATTATAAAAACTTCATTACTATGTTTTTAAAAATCCTAACTTATGACTTTAGTTTATAAAAGAGTATGTATACGTATTTATATGGAACAAGAGGAATTAAATACGTTAATTCAATTTCTTAAAATGCCTTCAGTTTCTGCTACCGGGGAAGGCATAGAAGAGACTGCAAACTATTTGAAGGAAACGGTAGAGAGGGTGTTAGGAGTAAAGGCTTACGTGGAGAAGACTAAAGGACACCCTGTGGTTTATTCTGAGATTAACGTTAAAGCAAAGAAGACTCTATTAGTTTACAATCATTATGACGTTCAGCCAGTAGATCCATTAAATGAATGGAAGTACGGACCATTTTCTGCTACTGTTGAAGACGGTAAAATTTACGCTAGGGGAGCATCTGATAACAAAGGTACATTAATGGCTAGACTTTTTGCAATTAAGCACTTATTAGATAAAAACGAGTTAGGCGTTAATGTAAAACTCTTGTATGAGGGAGAAGAAGAAATTGGAAGTATTAATTTAGAAGATTACATAGAGAGAAATGCTAACAAGTTAAAGGCTGATA
>NZ_QIMI01000120.1:0-4914 GCF_007050195.1 Sulfolobus sp. B1
TCTAAGGCATACTTGGTTTTAAGAGATGTAGTATTTGGTGGAATAAATCCAGTTGAAGGTATAAAGAGAATATCAGCAAAATTCAAAGTTGTTAGAGTCAAGGAGAAGGAAGGTTTTTGGATAATAGAGGGAGTTAAGATAAAATAAATTGTATTAAGTTGGACGTTCGGAATTGTTTATTCCTTAACGAAGGCATTAAGTATTAATCTTAGGGAAACTAAATAGATAATGATAGTTATGGACAATAATAAGATTATTACTTTAGATGAAGCAGTTAATCTAATTAATAATGGAAATTCTATCACTACAAGTGGAATATCAATTCATAGGAATCCTATGTCATTCATCTACGCAATGATAAAGACCGGGATACGTGATCTTTATTTCATTGATCGAGAACCTGGTTTCGGGTTAGAGGTGCTTCTGAAATATAATGCCATAAAAAAGCTTAGAATAGCGATGTCTACTCTAGAATGGTTTTCAAGCATTCCTAAAAATTTTAGAAAAATGATTGAAAACAAAGAAGTTGAATTATTAGAAGATACTTGCGGAGCATTTATAGCGGGTATTAGAGCTGGGGCTTTTGGAGTTCCATTCATGCCAGTAAGAGGGATAATAGGATCTGATCTCATTAAGCTTCATGAAAAAGAGGGTACTTGGAAGGTAGTTGAAGATCCATTTAATAATCAAAAAATAGTCTTAGTGAAGGCAATCACTCCAGACGTGGCAATTATTCATGTTAATAAGGCAGACGAGGAAGGAAATGCAGAGATTTTGGGTCCCCTATATGAAGATGTTTATAAGGCTAAGGCTTCAAAAAAAGTCATAATAACAGCTGAGGAAATAGTTCCTAGATCATACTTTTTCGGGAGGAGACCGACAATTAATGGCATATACGTTACTGCCGTAGTACATTCTCCAAACGGAGCTTATCCAACTAGTATGTTTCCCTTATACGATGCAGATTATGAGAAAATCATTGATTTTCTAGAGCACTTCTGAGCTGATAAGGATCCATATCGTTAATGAATTTTAAGTCTCTTTCTTCCAAACTTATTAGCTCCATTTTACCTTTTTCTACACCGAATTCAGTATTTTCTACTATCTTGTCATAGGAGCTCCATGGGTATATCCCATCAACGTACCATTTCTTGCTTTCTCTATCATACCTTAATATCCCTAAATTAGTAACCACGTAAACTAAGTTGTTTGAGAATTTAGCTGTCCCCGTTATGAAATCCACTTTCTTTACCAAGCTCCTTTTATTATGCTTTAAATTCCATAAAATAGCTTTTTTGACTAGGGGTAGAATGAAGGCAGTTGCTGCTCCGCCAGGTAATCTTGTGTTAGGTTTATCATAATTTCCAATAACTGAAAGATTAACATTGGTTTCTTCATCTATTTGAGCAGGACCTAAAAACATTACATCTAACTTTCCTTTTTGAGCTAAATCAAAGGAATCTGCTGTAATTATTACTGGAGAGGACTCTACAAAAAATGGATTTCCAGTTGATGGTGATAAAATTACTTTCTGCGGGTTTTGTGCTTCAGCTACTCCAATAATTCTAATCTTTTTCCCATAGAGATCCCTAGCCATAAAACTTCCAATTAAAGCAGGAATGGAATTTAACCCTATATAAACTAACTCTCCATCTCGTAAAAGCGTGGAAATGGCTTTTATCACATAATCTATTGTGTAAGTCATCAGTTAATTTTTAAGTGATATTAGAATAAATATTATTGATGTCTAAAGTATATAAAATAGGCGAGTATTATCTAGCTGGAGTAGAGCATGTAATTCCTGGATATTTTCAAGATGTAGTTTTCGTTTATAAAAATAACAATAACTGGATTAGTGTGAGTGCAGAGAGGTTCAGAGCGAATAATCCTGATATAGAGAAGGTAAAGGAGGCAGTAAAATATGCTACTCATGAGGATGATTTAAAGCAGGCTATTGAAAATTTGAAGAAGATGGGAATTAAGATAGAGGAGATACAAAATATTCCTTTCCCAAGGAAGCTTATTGAAGGGAAGAGGAAGATTCAAGAAGAAATAGATTGATTTTTGAATTTGCTTTTTCTTAAAGCAAAGTTAAGAATTCTTTGGTCTACTTTAAGCCAAGAAGCTAGCTCTCTAGCTTTCTCCAAATTCAATTCATTCATTTTATTTATTTCTGTAACTAATCTATTTAGTTTATCAGCGTTTGATTGTGATAATATTATAGCATCTTCTAATGATGATCCCGTAATAGTATTAAGAACTATCTCAACAATCTTGTTTATCCTATCCGGAACTCCCACGATTGATCCCCTTAAAGTTATTTTTACTTGAGGCAAATCGTCGTAACCATATTTTTTTGCCAAGAGAGTAGTAGCGTTCTTATATCTTCTTCCCTTGTCCACTATACCTCCTATTATGAAAAATTTACTGTTCAATATTATACTCTCATTAGCGATTATATCTCCATATGGATTTAGAACAATAGTTTTCTCCTTAGGGATTTGATTAATCGTATAAACCTTATTTTTAACCTCTAACGAGAAGAATTCAGGTTTATTGAATAACTTTAAATTTAAATCACTTAGGTAATGTCTAATCGTTACTAAAGTTAGTTTAATCTGCTCTAATAAGCTTATTTTTTCTTCCTCAGTATGTTCTTTAAAAAGTCCCAGATCAATAATAAATTGAGGCTCTAATGGGACTATTTCTTCCTTAATCTTTATCTCTCCGCCTTTACTGGTAACATAATTTGTCTTAGCCTCGCCATTTCCCGCGAGTATCTTTACTTTCTCCTCTTCAGAAACTATCCACCCTTTTTCCTCCTTTTTCAGTAAACCGTAGTTATATATCAGCATATTAATAGCAATCGACTGTAAATATCCCGTCTTGAAAACTTTCTTTAGCCTAGTTACTTTCAATGAGTCAATACCTAGCTCATCTCTTAAGTATTTGCCAAACGCCTTGCCTAGTATCATGACCTCATCTTTTTAGTTACTTCTGATAAATCAGCTTTTTTATCACTTCCTAATTTTTCAGTCTGTTCAATCAGATCGGACCTTCTCGTCTCCTCAGCGATTTGTCTCAGTTGATTAAGTATTCTAGTAGTGTCCTTGCCAGAGACTAAAGCCTCTGTGTATTCCCTCAAGAGTCTATAATATCTAATCGTCAATAATACGTCCCTATTGATGTGACTTTCCACAATTTGAGTATTTCCTCTTTGAATAACAACGCTCTTAGTTTCGTTTTTTTTGCTGATTATCTACAGGATCAATATAAGTTATTGTAAAGAAAACAGTGAAAGCAGTGTTGCCTGGAGGGATCACAAGGCTCCCATATATTGATGTTAGTTTATCTATTATCGGTAGTCTTATTGGTAAATCATAATTATAAGGTATAAATCCTTGTGGTGTTATGAATTGCAAATTATATGCATAAGCTGAAGTAGATCTCTCTTTCTCAAATACGTTAGGTAGCTCAGAAGTATTCTGAATATGATAGAAGTTTCCAGCACTTTTATCAGCTAATTTCTTAAGTATCTCTTCATTGTAATCCTTACCTATCCCTATTGTAATGATTTGGACGTTTTGGGGAATGTCCAGTTTTTCGTAATCTTTAACGTTTCTCTTATCTGTTGGTTTACCATCGGTTAGCATTATTATTTTAGTGGGGACTTGTGACTGCTTAGCTAGATTTAAGCTGAATGAAATAGCCTCGTGTAACCTGGTTGTGTAACCCTTACCTACATCAAAATTAACTGCGCTTCCGGTAGGTCCTTGGTATTTTATCTCGGGATGATTAGAGAAAGCTATTATAGTTACGAAATTACCTGGGGGCAAATCACTTAAAAGCTTTTTTGCTGATTCAACCGCTGTACTAAGTTTTTCCCCTTGCATCGAAGGGCTGTTATCTATCATAATGATGTAGTGTGTATTTCTCGTGATTGCTGTCTTCTCTGGCGTTATATAAATTACGAAGCCCACTTCTGTTGGTCTGTCAGTATATGCGTAATCATGTGTTTGCTTTACGTTAAGTGTTACAGTCATGTCAAAAATATTATAACAGAAATTTTTAAGTACTATTACTCGATTTATACAAACATGACATGGAAATGTCCAGTTTGTGCGTATGAAAACGCTGATGATTCATTGTTCTGTATAAAATGCGGTACTAAGAAACCTGAAGAGGCTGTTGCTCCCCAACAACCAGCTCAACCGCAAGTTTCCTCTCAGCAACCGGAATCTATTCAGCAACCAACAACACAACAAAGCCAAGTTGAAATTTCTCAACAGCTACAAGTCGAATCTCAACCTTCTCCATCTCCGCAAGCTCCAGCCCAATCTCCTACCCCAGAACTTTCCACTCAACCATCTGTTCAGCAGCCTCAAGTAGCAGTCCCTCAACCATCTAAATATTATTTGTTGTTCATAAATACTCCAAATTCGGCATTCAACAAGACTAAATTACCCTTAGACTTTGATATCTTTCCCTCAATTTCATTAGGGAGAAGTCCAGAAAATGTAATAGTTATCCCTGACCCTGAAGTTTCTAGAAAGCATGCAGTTTTAAGCCTAGAAAATGGAGAGTTGTATATAGAGGATTTGAATAGTACGAATGGAACCTATATTTATGATGGTAAAATGTTTCAACCCATAAAGGGTAAGGTTAAGATTCAATCTAACTCAATAATAAAGTTAGGTAACAATACAGTAGTCAGAATTGTGGGAGAATGAGTTTGATTGAGCTAGACGAAATCAAGAGCATTGTAAATAAGGCTCTAGAAATATTTCAATCGTTTGAATCCCCTTTTCTAGGAACAATTGAAGTAGATGGTAATGTAGCATTCGTAGGGGATACACATGGCGCAATTGATGTCACAAGCCAAGTTTTTTCTGATATTGCAGATAAGGTTGACAA
>NZ_QIMI01000121.1:0-4853 GCF_007050195.1 Sulfolobus sp. B1
ATAACTTAAATATGTGGGAATCGATGGCGTTATGAAGAAGCTGTGAAAGGACAGTTGTGTGATCTCCTTAGCTGTTATTGCAGTGAAATAAGATGCTGCAGCTATTCCAAAAAGAGATTTACTCTTTTTAAAGACCAATACGGGTAGGACTCCTATTATAATCGACACTAATGGAGAGAGTAATGATATTATATTTGTCATATAACAAATATAACAAGTCACTTTATAAAGTTTTCGTCCAGAATAGGGTGCACTATCAGTATAGCTTGTTCTAATCGTTTCCAAAAATTATGCCTTAAAACTAAACATTAAATTCAGTTTTATAGTGATGGAAAGAGCGACAAACCTCGCCCTTTAGGCGGGAAGGAGGTTAGTTTAAGGAAACGGTTTAGATAAATTGTTCTAGCTATCTATTATAGATGCGCAGACGATTTCAACTTTAGAACTTAATTTATTGAGAACGAATTTCCTCTTGTTTTTTCGGCATTATAGAAATAGACTTAGGCTTAAGATTCTCCTCAATTACGTTTAAGACATATAATGCGGAGTTTAAGACGTTCATGAAATAACTTTTCAGATCATTATTTTTGGCATAGATGCTAGCCTCTAATGCCGATAATGCGTTAATACTTGCCTCATCTCCAAATGCTCTAATGTCCTCTCTTAATATTTTGAACTCATTAAAAAGGTATGAGAAAACGTCATCAATACCTAGAATCTTATTCATATCTTCAATTGGTATTCCCTTCTCAGCAAAATATACGCCAAATCTTGCGATATTTTCTATTCTCTCTAAATATCTCCCAGCCCAATAGACTTTATATGCTGTACTCTTAATCAATCTGTTTCACCTCTACTATGATTTGCTTTAACCATCCCCTACCCTTCGAGATAAACGTACCAACTATTGGAGCTACATCATTATAATCTCTACCTATAGCAAACTTAACATATTGTAAATCATAGAACTTATTCCTAGTAGGATCTATAGGTATCCATCCATCCTCTGATTTTACCTCAACCCATGCATGTGTAGTCTTAGGTGTATCATTCACTAAACCCATTACGTACCTTGCAGGAATTCCAGCAGCCCTTAATATACCTATAGTTATTTGGGCGAAATCTTGACAAACTCCATAACCTAATTCGAAACTCTCATGAGCCTTAGTAGAGACATCAGTTAATCCTGTCTTATATTTTACCCTATCTTTAACCAGGTTAACTGTAGCTCTAAGGAATTCATCGAGAGTCGTATTACTTTTTAGTAATTCTGACGCAATGTTCTTAAAATAATCAACATCTATTAAGCTAGAGGAAGAGGTAAAAACTAGGTCCTCAGAGCAAGGAATTCTACAATCCTTAAATACCTTAGGATACACTTCCACCATACTCTTGCTTCTAATTATCATCTTATTATGTGGATCCAAAATCTTTTCTCTATACACTATATTTCCAAAGTTGTCCTTAAATCTTATAATATAACCTTTAGGCTCAGTCTCTAGAATCTCTTCAATTACACGTTGATTATCCCCATCATAAGGAACTATTCTCAATGTATTATCGTTAAGTATAACAACGTCCTCGTATTCATATTCTGCCTGATAAAACACCTTATATTTTAAACTACCAATACTGGTTTCACCAGCCCGCCAGATGAGTTATTCGTAACCCTACTTCCTAAAGGCGCAACTCTACTTAAAATAGTATTGGAAGCTACATCTATAAAGACAAAGAACCTTAAATCTGCATAGGTTTCATAAAAATTATCATTTATGGCTGATAATACAGTATCAAAGTTTAATAGCTCTTGAGCCATGAACTCCTCAGGATAGCTTAGAACTTCTCTTAAAATCTTCATCTTATCCTCTTCCCTTAAATCTTTGATGACGAAAGTACCAGACCCACCATAACCTTCTCTTCTCTTCAAAACCATGTTTTCAACTTTATTTATCACATCTTCCTTTGAAGCACCTAAGGGAATAGAGAAGGGTTGTCTTACTCCTTCCTTTATTCCAAAATAATCCATGATCTGGGGCATGTAACAGAAGGTTATCTTATCGTCAGCAATACCTGTACCGGGTGCATTGACTATGTTCACCCAACCTCTAAGGTATGCTTTCATCAACCCTGGGGTTAGAACGTCTAAATCTTCTATTCTTCTGTAAATAACATCTATGTGAATTTCTCCATCTAACGTCTTAGCAACTACTTCTCCATCTTTTATTACGAGATCAGACGGTTCTATGAGGAGAAGATCTAGATTGTCAGAGTAGAACTTATGCTCAAAATAGGCTGAATTTAAAGTTCCATCCGTTAGTATAGCAATTACTGGATCTCTCGTATCTGAAGCGTACTTAAGTGTTTTTCTTAATAATATTAATCCATCATCTTCTTGCTTAGGTATTGATATTGTTTTACCTAAAATTCTATTGACCAATTCAGAAGCCTTTATCGCGTAACTCATACCAGATGGTATTCTAACATTATCTTCTAGGATCAAAGGAAGTCCATTAACTTTCACAATATCTTCTCCAAAAATATACACGTATATCCCTTTTGGGGGATCAAAATCCATCATCTCTGGTCTAAAATAAGGAGAAGACGTTATGATACTTTTTGGAACAGGTGTATCTTCACCATGATAAGTGGCGTAAAGAAACTTGTTTATTGCAAGGGCTCGATTTTTCAACCCATTTGATATTTCTCTAAACTCTTGATATCGTAATATTCTCGGAATTGGATCAATTTTTATTGATCTAAAATAGGTTTGCGTGTAAAACGTAAATCCTTCTTTATACGCTAACTCATTTATTAAATCGACATACTCGAAAAAATTTGAAATTTTACCTATTTTATCTATTAAACTAGAGTAATAAGGCTCATCATACTCAAAGAAGGATCTAGCCTCAGACATCTTTCTTGGTTTAATCATTATATCATTATTTAATTTTAGTTAAAATACTATAAAAGCATTTCAGATTTTTGATTCAAAAGTTTTTAAGTATATGGGGTAAATATATTAAAAAGGTATAACCGCTTAATCAAGAATGTGCGAAATAACTGACTTCCTTCCGCTAGTCAGGCTTCATTTTTGTAAACAAAAGATAGACTACAATACTCCGAAAATTGATATTTGGCATTTAAATATAAAATTATGAAAGCTGTAGCAGAGACGTCTCTTTAAATCTAACTGGATAGTATATTTGTTATAATTTTTTGTAATTTATGAAATATAAATATAGATATCTAAGTAAATGTTTAAGCGCACAGCACTTTTAGCTCGTTATCAATTATCCTTAAAGAGGAACAAATAACCTTCCTCTCCATAGGATTATCTACCATCTTAAGTAAATAATACGCGTAATCCCTATAAGCGACATCGAACCCTTGTATTGGAATCCATTGGGCAAAGGTCTTGACATGCTGATTTATTTTTCCTCTATCTCCTCTTAAGTACTCAAATTGTATACTTAATGCATTAGCTAAATGATATTGCCCGTGTTTTTGTAGAGATTTTTGAGCCTCAGCTATTGATTTCATTGCTTTCTCTTTAACTCTTTCACTTTGTTCTATGTTAAATAGATCTAAATCGTTCACCTCATCACTTATTCTCGTCATCTCCCTAGATGCAAAATACAAATCTAAGGCTTGTACGAATCCGAAGACAACGTGTTCAGATAGCTTCTTAATAGTTTCTTCAAGGATTTCCATTACGTCTAAAGTGAAAAATGTAGTTAACGCGCCTAAAATTGGTAGGTCTTGGTTAACTACACCCTTTACCATTGATAAGAGATAATTTGCGTAATCGTACAAGGGCTGATAATAAATTGTAATTTGTTTCTCCACTTCTTTAAAATACCTCTGTAAATATTTCTTATGTTCATAATCGTAAGATCTATTGGCAAATGCTTTATACAAATAGTAAGCTGGTATACCAGCATGTAATGCCTTATCTATCTCCTTAGACGCGTCCTCATTCCCTTCATATATAAACCTATCATTCATATTAACGTAGTCCTTTGTAAGCAAAATTACTGACGCTAAAGCGTGTTTCCAACTATCCATATCAGGCATGAATGAGATGGACTTGAGCATATGATCGTAACAGTTTGCGTTAGTTAATCCGTGAACTTTTAAGGAGTAGGGGTTAATGAAGGGCGAGTCCCTAGCAAATTGAAGAGAATATAGAGCATTATTGTAATCTCCGTTACAAGCTGACTTGTAGGAAACTAACGCTAAATATAGCGGTCTTAATTCTGGGACTGCTTGTTGAAGAACTTGCTGTTCATTCATGTTTAGGTAGGGATAATAGTTTACCATATCAACAGATAGCTTAACCAAAAAATAATATTTTTCATAAGAAAAGTCGATCCTATATTAAATTAGGAAAGCTTTATCCTTTAGGGCTAAGTAGAGTTATAAAACGTTACGGCTTCCCTAGATCTATTCAATCTTAAAATTTCACATAGGAGGACTAGAGAAATCATCTATCTATCAATTACCTTTCTTATATTCTTCACTATTTCAATCTCTTGATAAGTGTAAAACGTTATAGCCTCTCCGCTTCTTCCCATTCTTCCCGTTCTTCCTACCCTATGAATATATGTCTCAATATCTCTAGGAATATCAAAATTTATTATTTTATTTACATCAATTACATCAATTCCCCTCGACGCTAAATCCGTAGCTATTAGGATATTATACTTACCGTTTTTAAATCCATAGAAGTTTCTTAATCTCACTGGCTGTGGCATTTCGCCACTGAGTAAACCAGTTCTCATACCCTTGTTATTTAGAACGTAATGTAACTTTCTAGCCCTGCTTCTAGTCCTAGTGAATATTATTACCTTCTC
>NZ_QIMI01000122.1:0-4845 GCF_007050195.1 Sulfolobus sp. B1
TTTTTTTATCCCTTCTTTTAGTTATCCCAATATTCTATTTGTTGTTTTATGGTTTTGGTCCGTTTTTCATTAAGTCTGTTGCATTTAGTAGATCACTTTTATCATCTATAGCTTTGACCTTCTTCTCCTCTGCAGTAGCTGTAACTATCATAGTAATTGTTTTCACACCTTTAGCTTATTATTTGGCTAGGCATAAAAACCCAGTTATAGAGACTATAGTTGACGTTCCTGCATCCATACCTCATCCGCTAGTAGGTATTGCACTTGTTTTCATCGATAGTCCTGTAAATCCTTTGGGAAAGTTTCTATATTCTCATGGCATAATTTTTTATTATTCTTACCTAGGTTTGATACTAGCATTGATTATAGTGTCTTCCCCCATTTACATTAGATCTGTTCAAAATTTCTTTGAGTCTTTGCCAACTTCATATGAGATATATGCGATGGGTTTAGGTGCGTCAGAGTTTAGGGTTTTCGTATCTGTAGTTTTCCCGTTGTCCATAAAGGGTGTAATTTCAGCCGGCTTAACTTCTGTAGCTAGGGCTATAAGTGAATTTGGTTCTGTCGTAATAATAGCGCCATACGTCTCCGGTTGGTTGTTTAATGGAGACTACGTTGCTTCAGTATACATTTATAATCAATATCTAACTTACTTTAATGCATCAATTACTGCCTCAGCTTCCTTGCTGCTTTTTTCAATAATTCTTATTGTAGTAATTAGAATTATAAATCATTATTTGAGGTAAATAGTTTTTCTTGTAATCAAGATTTACCTTGAAAGGATAGTAAATGTTTTTAAATTTTTTTATCTTAAGTAAAGGTAATATGAAGAAGCGGAGTTTGTTATTGGTGTTACTGATTTTATCTCTATTGCCTATTATATCTGTTCATGCTACATCAACAAATTTTAAGGTATCATCTAATTATGTCTCTTCGTTACCTTATCAAGATTCTAACTCAGCCTTAGTTTATTATGATGGCAAATTATATGTTATAGGTGGAGATAATACACCAAGGCAAGTTTGGATTTATTCTAATGGAACATGGTACCAAGGACCTAGCTTACCATTTAATATAATAGGAGGTACAGCTGTAGTCTTTAATAATACGATCTATTTGTTAGGGGGGTATAATAGTTCTGGTACTATTCCTTATGTACTTATGCTTAATGGAGGTAAATGGGTTGTAGTAAGTAATAATATGCCAGATCCAGCTTATGATGTAATGGCTTTCGTTTATGATAATAAAATCTTCGTGGTAGGTGGAGAGAATACTACTGGTTTAATCGGTATTTATTTTCCCCCTGCTAATGAGGTGAGGGTGTTTTATCCAAATAATGATAGTTGGTCTATTATTGGCTATATGCCAGTTCCTACTGCTCATGGGGCTTATGTATTTAATGGTTCTGATCTGATTATAGCGGGAGGATATATCGGTTACGGGGCTTATACTAATGATATTTTAATTTATAATCCCCAGAGTAATCATTGGACAGTATTGAATGGTGTTTTACCCTTCTGGATAAAGGGTGGGGCTTTAGCTTATTATAGGGGTGTAATTTTCATTGTAGGAGGTTACACGTTCACCGCAAGTTCTGGAGGGGTAAATAATGCGATATATGCCTACTATAATAATAATCTCCGACGGGTTGGTTATTTGGTTAATCCTGCTTTTGATTTTGGTTATACTCAAGTTGGTAATGTTTTATATCTAGCTGGCGGGGAGAGTAATAGTTTTACTGATGTATCTACATTTCAGGATGTTATATTTATGTTTCCCCCGTTACCGCCTAAAATAACTTCCTATGCCTCAGGAAACGAGAGTGTTAGTTTATCGTGGACACCTGTCAGTTTAGCTAGCGGTTATGAGATAATGTACTGGTCTAATGATGGCTTTAATACTTCAGTTAACGTTGGGAATTCGACTAGTTATACGATAAATGGTCTTCAAGATGGTGTTCCTTATTTCTTTGAGGTTTTGGCTTACAACTCCATCGGTTATTCTTCACCATCTAATCTAGTTGAGCTTATTCCTGCTTCAGTTCCCAATTCACCTAATATAAATTCTATAAAATACGGTAATGGCAACGTCACGTTATCATGGTCTCCTCCCTCATTTTCTGGAGGTTATCCGATTTTGGGCTATTACTTAGTAGTTAAGAATGGTAGTAATGTAGTTTCATCTTACTACACTAATTCTACTAGTTTAACTATAACCAATTTAGTGCCTAATGTGACTTACGATGTGTATGTTTACGCATATAATAAGTTAGGGAATAGTAGTCCTTATATTATAGCTGTAACGCCTATAACTAAAGCTAAGATAACAGCTGTCTTAAGTAAATTACAAAGTGGTATATTAGTTAATTACTCAGTTGACTTTCCAGCAAATGTTACTCTACAACTGTTTTACCCGAACGGAACTTTACTATCTAGTGTTATGAATCCTTTGGATAACTCCTATTTATTTAAAGTACCTGAAGAGGGAAATTATACTCTAGTTATAGTTGCATCTAATCCAGCTGGCACTTCTAGATTTATTGAGAAAATAATCTATTATTTACCTCCTTCAGCTCCTCAAATTTCTTTAGTAGGTTTGGGTAATGATCTCTACATCGAATGGAATAGTGTTAATGGTGCATTGAGTTATCTAGTTTACGTTAATGGCAGTTTAGTGTATGAAGGACCAGGTACATCTGTTGTAACTAATATATCTAATGGAACTTTTCTGGTTAAGGTATTTGCTGTAAATCCAGCTGGGAGATCGCCAGCTGGTATTGCAATTATTCATTATTCTGGGGATTATGTTACTATAGTTCACATGAAAGTGATTAACATATCTGTTGTAAAGATCGTTTCTGGTTCTGCTACGGATGGAAGTGGTATTAGTCTAGAGCAAAGTATTGTTATAATACTTTTAACGATAATGATCTTGCTTAGTATCGCTATTATAACTAGGGGAAGAGGTAGTAGTTATGATTGGTAAATGGGGCCGCCGGGATTTGAACCCGGGACCACCAGCGTTCTGGTGGTGGGGAATAGATCCCCAGGCTGGCATCCTAGTCCAAGCTAGACTACGGCCCCTTAATAGTGAATATGTAAAAGGGTATATAAATTAACCGATAGGTAATACACACGTGATTTTTTTACTTTCGGTCAACTCTCTCCCCCTATTTATGCGTAAAGTATGATGCGTATAACCGCAATTTGAGATTTATTTATATTTTTCATACTTCTTAATAGGTGGTCATCAATTCCAGTAAAATATGTTTGCAGAAATTGTGGAAATACATTATATAGATTTGAAAAAGTTGGACAAGACTTTTACGGGGTTAGAACTCCTTCAGAAATAAAGTCCATATTTGGAGGAAAGTGCCCAAAGTGTGGGCATGAGTTAAATGTTCCTAAATTGGAGGACATTAAAATAATATTGAAGAAGAAGATTGCGAAACCGGTGATTCTAGAGTATTAGTTTAATTATTTCTTCTAATGTCAATTCATGTTTTATATATTTTATGGCTAAGTCATTTTTCTTTAAATATGCTGATAGTATTTTAGAAACGTTTCTAGGCTTCTCTTTAATAGAAGCAGAATCATAGTCAATTATATATGTTCTCTCGTTACTAATAAGGACGTTCTTCCAAGGTCTTGATAATTCCTCGTGTTCTATTTTTTTATCTTCTAACAATTTTGCCCTCATTAGTAGGTCAAATATTATTTCCTTTCTCTCATTTTTACTTAATTCTCTTCCCTTTATATATTCCATTAAAATGTAATTCTTACCGTAATCATATACCTTAGGAGCTATCTCTTCTCCAGCTCTCATTTGCATCTTAGCTTCCATTTCTAAACTTTCTTTCGGGGAATCAGTCCGTCTTATCTTTAATACCTTATTTGGCTCAACAAGTGCAATAATCCCGGTTTTTCCTTTACCTATAACCCTTAGCCTTCCTATAATGGTCTTTCCATATGAGTAAGCGTACGTAAACCCAGCTTGAACTAGTTCTCTTTCTATCTCTGCTGAGTAATAGGGATAAATGAAATGCCTTATTTCAACCAAGGTGGGGTCTTTCTCAAGAATCTCATCAAGTTTTCGTCCATATTCTCTCCTTGACTCAGCCAATGTGTTTCAATAGAGAATTTTGGCTTTAAAATTATATTATTTTTTACGATTTCCTCCACGTTATACAATTTTCTTTCCTTTATAGAATATAGTCTGCCATCATCCCCTATCCAAATGTTTTCATTTTTTTCTATAAAGTCTATTGCCGATTCAGAATAGTACGGTGGTCCCGCGTTTAAGTAATATTTGCCAATCTCCTTGCTTTCTAGCTGTATTGCAATTGTTATCTTTTCAGAATTATTCCAAGCTTGAATATCGATAACTTTAAATCCATTTATCTCTAATACAGTTCTAATTTTATTCATACTTCTCTTTATTTGCCCCCAAACTATATCCTCCGTTATTTTTTCGTGGATTAATAAGTTTATGATTAATACATCTCCTTTAATTCTGGAGTAATTTATTTTGCTAGGGAAGAAAAACTCTATCGACGGGTTTTTAAGATATTGCCTAGAAGCCAACGAGAATGTTGCAAGGTTCTTAAGCGATACTGCAGCTGTAACGTTCCTCTTAGGGTCTACTGGATCTGGTAATATTAATGGTTCATTAAAGATTTTGGCTGGTTTTACGATTTCTATTAAGGTTTTGGGTCTCCATTTAGAGGCATTCTCTAGTACTTTTCTAAAGGATTTGAAATAAATTACTAGAAGTTCTGCTGAATATCCGGAAAACCCTTGTACTTTTATTTCCGCCCCATACACTCCTATTCCTTTCATAAATCTC
>NZ_QIMI01000123.1:0-4804 GCF_007050195.1 Sulfolobus sp. B1
GCGTAATAATGGAAGGTGCTGGATTAGACGCTAAAGGAAGACCTCAAATAGTTCTAGGAGTTAAAGGTTTACTTTACGTTGAATTAGTGCTAGATTACGGTATGAGGGATTTACACTCATCTAATGCCCCTATAGTTAGGAATCCTTGCATTGATTTAATGAAAATAATAGATAGTTTAGTTGACTCCAACGGAAGGGTACTTATTGACGGTTTTTATGATGACATAAGGGAATTAAGTATTGAGGAAAAAGAACTTATTAGAAAATATGACATAAATGTAGAAGAGTTAAAGGCTAATTTAGGTTTTAAGGAGATTAAATATGAGGAAAAAGAGAAGATCGCTGAAGCACTATTAACTTATCCTACTTGTAATGTAGATGGGTTTGAGTGTGGATACACTGGAAAGGGTAGTAAGACTATTGTTCCTCATAAGGCTTTCGCAAAACTTGATTTTAGACTAGTCCCTAACCAAGATCCCTATAAAATCTTTGAGCTTCTGAAAAAGCATTTACAGAAAGTTGGATTTAAGGGTGAAATCATAACTCATGGTTTCGAATATCCTGTTAGAACATCACCTAATTCTGCAGTAGTTAAGGCTATGATTGAGTCAGCGAAGAAGGTTTATAAAGTGGAGCCCCAAGTGATCCCTAATTCCGCTGGTACCCAACCAATGGGATTATTCGTAAATAAGCTAGGAATTAAGGACGCTGTAAGTGCCATAGGAGTTGGGGGTTATCATTCTAATGCTCACGCACCTAATGAAAACATCAAAATTGAGGATTACTTTAAGGCTATTTCACATACTGAGGAGTTCTTGAGAATCTACTCTAATATTTCATAATTTTTATTTTAGAACATAACATTTATAATAGTAGTAGAAAAGCCCTTTTTTATCAGAGATTATAACTTACATTATTAAGGTGTACATCAAGTTTGAGATGATAAAGAAAAGACAAACCTCACATTTTTATGGCAGAGAGAAGGTCAGTAGGAAATTATACTAACAGTAGCCTCCAATTTTCCAAATAATAAAAAGAATGACAAACCTCGCCTTTTAAGTAGTGTAGGCAACAATTCGGTTGTTTTGAAATAAATTGAGTTTTCTTTATTATGGAAATGTATTTTGGGTGAGGCAACTCATTTATTGGGACCAGTAGATGAATGGGTTTGATTTCTTAACACTCACCTAACTCAACAAGAAACACAATGACGAGATGGCTGAAAAATACTCCTTTACAATATACTCTAAATCCATTGTATAAATAAAATTTTACAGAGTTGGACGAAATTGTTGTCCACACACGTATAATACTTTCTAAATTCTTATATCTTGTCTAATAGAGAATACTTTTAGAGAAAAATCTTTAATAGTCCTAATAGGGAATTTTTATCATGGAGTTACCCGGCTACTATGACATAGTAGTTTACAGAGATATACATTTTGGAAGACCAGTGATTGCAGGAACTTTAATTAAGCCAGAAGACGTAATTCGTGAACTAGCAAAGGATATGACGTTTAAAGAAGTGATAGAAGCGTTTCATGGTCAGATAAACTCTCGCCAAATTCAAGAGTGTGCTAAATACGCTATAGACAGTATAAAAATTTTAAAGATGGGAATAGTAAAACCGAGAATTAACAAGAAATTAAAACAACATTTAGAACCATCCAACTATAAATACCTTGATTTGAATAGCGATAAATATAATCCAAACGTTCAAGGAACAGATGTGAAAGTTACTAAGGTGCTTAAGATGATCTCTGAGGGCAAGGAAATAAGAGAAATATCTGAGGAGTTAAAAATACCTAAGGAAGCTGTGATTGAAGCTCTAATTTTCAGTGCGTCAAGAATTGATGATTTTCACTTAGCCCTATCTAAATACCCTGATCCTACAAGTGT
Organism: Sulfolobus sp. B1; assembly: GCF_007050195.1. NCBI lineage: Archaea > Thermoproteati > Thermoproteota > Thermoprotei > Sulfolobales > Sulfolobaceae > Sulfolobus > Sulfolobus sp. B1. The sequence continues at coordinate 1,900 of NZ_QIMI01000123.1, forward strand.
AATAATTAAGAGCTTAAATAAGATTAAGATGGTTTAATAACGTTTACTGATGGATATATTGATTTTATCTTCTCAGCCACTTTGTCGTCTTTTACTATCACATTATTTATCTTCATAACGTAGATGGCTATGTCAAGACTATCCCATATATCATTGGTTTCAGCTGAGACTACGTAAGTGCTAGAGCTTAAGTCTAATGGTGTTGTTGGAGTTGTAACGTAAATCGAATAAGGCTGATTTGAAGCTGGAATTTTAATCTTATTAATGTCTATTATCTCGGATTTTATAGGTTTATTTACAAAAATTTTCTTAGCATTTTCTGTTTGAACTTCTAGATTTAATCTCTCTAATTCTGATAAGGTATTAAATGCCTTATCTCTAAATTGATTTACTAACTTGTCCTCTACTATAGATGTAATCTTCTTTCCCTCTTTTATAGATGAAAAGACTACTTTCATCGCCCCACAGTCAGTGTGAGGTAAGACTATTACCTCATCTATCATGTTCTTATACTTTTCTAAAGTTTTAGATAATGATAACATGTTTGCTCCAGCATTTCTCACTACTATAGAGTCAGAATAATTCTCCCTTAAAAAATGATTTAACCTCCTATCCATGCAAGATATAACTAGCCTCATTAGGTGAAACATGATATTGCAATAGTATAAAAACTTTGATTAGAAAATAGTTAATTATTAATCTAAGTCTGACCTACTCCTCTCCGCGAGGTATTCTTTTTCGTGTATAAAAGGAATACTAAAAATTTTACCTTATAGAGGTGGAAGTGGTATAGGATTATTCATGTAGGGGGCAACGGTACAGCTGACGACGATGCTACGTTAGCTCCTAAGTAGACAGTAATAGTTGCTATTGCACTTGAACTAGCTGGAGGTAATGGTGTGTTAGGCTGTATCAGTAGGGATATATAGTAACTACCGGAAGGTAATGAAATTGGAGTAGAAGTCGTGACAGCATTACCCTTATTGATAATTTGAATAGTACTTACGTATGATCCTGAAGTTGAGTATATTACTATGTACGCATTATTAATTGGGTTGCTAGAGGAATAATAAGTATACGTCGTATTAGTTATGTATAAGTTTACAGTAGATGACACTGTTAGAGAAACTATCTGGTAATAGTAATCGTACGATGAATTAGTTATATTAACATATGCAGTGAAGGAATTAGTACCTTTAGTTGAGACCACGTTAACATAGTAACCGTTTCCACTTGGTAACTTAACCATTCCATTAGGCCCTACAGCTATCGTAATGGGCGAAGAAGTTGCATAAACATTGATTTGCCCTTGATAGTAGTATATTACATCTGCTGTGACTACTGGCAATATTGCTAAGATTACAATAAGGGGTATTAAATACTTCTTAAATCTAGGGCTTAGCATTGTTATACTCCAAAATTCTCTTCTATATTTAAGATTTTTGAAAAAACAGCTATGAAAAAACGTGATTCTTAACCTAGATCGTTTTATATAATTCCGATGAATCTTGATTTATCATTATAACTATCATTAAAGGAAGATTAACATAATACAATATCTAACTATTTCATAGGATTTAATATTCAGTCTTCACGATTATTAAAGGAAAATAAAGTAAAACTATAAGCTATAACCTCATATTATTCTTAAATGAAATGACATATATTTGCTCAATCTTTACATATATACTTCTATGAGAATGAAAGCTACACAAACAATGTTGATTTATGTGAAACTAAGTTGTCTGTACATAGAGATAAAGAATTAAGCTTAAATAAGAATCTAATTTAGTTTTGAATAATGGATAATACCAAGGTCTTCGTAATCCTAATTGTAATCATGTTAATATTAGCCTTATTTTCAACGTTTTATGCGAAGAGATTTACAGTTAAATATGGAACTTTTTATCCGCCTTATGCTAATATCTTAGGAGCTTACACTAGCGATGGTAAATTATACGTAACAATTAAAATTCAAAACGAGACCTATCCGATAAATATAACTGGTGGGTATGTAAAAATTGTTAACACTGGCCAATACACTAACGTTACACCTACATATAACGATACTTTTAACGTATCTTTTCCAATAACTTATTCTTTATCTTCATTCTCGCTTGTTTCAATCGAGGGTGTTTTAAAAGGTATAATGAAGGGAAACACTATTTACATAACCTTTTCCTCAACGGTACCTATTCAAATTTATTTCGACATAAAAGTAGTTAAATTCGTATACAACAACTCTACTGCTAATATCACACTTTATATCTTCAACCCAGTTAACATAACACTATTATGCATACGTAGCCTAAGTATCACAAACGCTAATCTATCTGAGACAGTAGCTGGTATAAATTTAGTTGATCTTAACTTGAGTCTACCCGTAGGAACGCATTGCATTAACTTAACCGTAAACCTCATGAAAGAAGGCGGTGTAGTATATGAAAAACAAATACAGCCAGGTTACGCATATTATATTAGTGGAGTATTAAACATTCAAGAGTACTTCTCGCAGCCTCAAAACGCTAGTTTCCAGCTTTATAAGATAGAGTTATTCTCTTGAGTTGAAGATTTCAATAATTTAATAATTAGTATAATTTTATAAGAGGATGACATTAGCGAAAGTTTAGTTATACACGTCATGAGTGATACAAAGTGCATTGACGAGTCTAAATAACACTATTAGAAGAAAAATTTTAAAAAAATAGGCAAATTAAATATAGGCAAATGAAGGCAAGGGCTGAAGTGATTATCTATTCTATTATCATTGTTATAGGGTTATTGAGTTGGGTATTCTTTCCCATTTGGTATTTAAAAAGTATAAATTACTCACAGTATCTTACGCCTCTGGGTTTTGAAATATTTTTCTTTAATAGGTCGTTTACATTAATATCTCCATTAACCT
>NZ_QIMI01000124.1:0-4731 GCF_007050195.1 Sulfolobus sp. B1
AAAGGGTAGAGATAATTTGGGTGAGGGCGAGAAAATCAAACCTATTGATATTCTCACCTCAATAAATAACCTCACCCGAAAAATACTTTTTCATAATGAAGAAAACTCAATTTATATCAAAACAACCAAATTGTTGTCTACACTCATTCCCCTTATCGCATTAAAAAATTCTCACAAAATTATGTGGGTCTAATAATAAGTTGGGAAGTATTTCATGATAAGAATTTAATTTTTTGCAATATAATATCAACCGATTTTGTCAATTATAGACCTTTATTTTATTTTAATTATGAACATATATGTTACATTCTAATACTATACTATGAAAAAAATGTAATGTTCAAACATTGATTTATAAAAAAATAACAAGATATTTAATTATTGATTGATAGATAGGTTTTTATTCATTTTAACCAATAATATCACGATAGAAATGGAAGAGTCTAGCAAATTTAGATCTCCATACGGAGAGTATACAATTATAATCGACAGAACCGGTAGGAAGTACAGAGTAGGTGAGGACGTTAAAGCGATAACGAAGAAATTGCTAGGTTATCCAATAGGTAGAAGATTACTCCTTCTTGGAGCTTGGATGTCGTTCTTCTTCGGAAGCGTGCTTGAGTATGGATGGGGTGCAGCTTCGACAACAGTTATTTCCCATTATGGATGGTCCTTAGCTGAGGGATTCTTTAACTATACTGCTTATGTACTTTTTCAAGCTACAATAACCGCTTTAATCTTTCAATGGCTTAGGGAAAGAGGCTTGATAAGCCCTAGAAGAGCCCTTCTTTTTGGAGGAGCAATGTTGATGATTGCATATTACCTTTTTGCTAATTCATTTCAGCCTTGGATAGCGTATGTTGGATACGCCGCGATAGGTGGTGTAGGTGCCGGACTAGGATACGCCGTAGGTGGTGCTGTAGTAAATAAATGGTTCCCAGAGAAAAGGGGATGGAGGTTAGGACTTGCTAATGGTGCATGGGCCTATGGAGCTGTACCCTTTATACTACTCTACATTTACTACTTTAATCAAAGCGATTTTCAGACGATCTTGTATATTACGGGTTTAACTATCGGCATAGGTTTGATGATAGCTGGACTACTAGTAGTAGATCCACCAAAATATTGGTGGCCAAAAGATGTAGATCCTATAGCTGCAAGAGAAGCTAGGTTAAAATCGAGGGAGCTAAGGGTTAATCCACCTCCAGTAGCTCAATGGACACCGAGAGAAATGCTTGCTACACCACAAGGTAAAGCTCAAATGGCATCTTTCACTCTCGCATTAGCTGCGTCTCTATTTAATGTGTCCTTTTACGCTCCATTTGGAGCAGCTATGGGATTCAGTGGTGGTGTGGCCTTCGCGGTAGGTGCAGCTGGTTTCGCCTTCACTGATGGATTAGGAAGACCATTCCAAGGTTTTATTTCAAGCCTCATTGGTAGAAGGAAAGCTTTAACTATATTCTATGCATTTATGGGATTAGGAGGCCTTGGCGTACTTTATGCTGGTCTCGCTCACATAGCGTGGTTATGGGCAATTTTAGCTGTAGCTACAGGTGCTGTCTCCGGAGCCTGCTTTGTCTTCGATTGGCTAATAATAGCTGACTATTTCGGCGAAAATTATATAGGCAGAAACTGGAGCATACCGTATGCATTAAAAGTAGTCGGTGGAGCTTTCGGGGGAATTGTAGCTGCAACTATACTAACTCTTGTTTCAGGGGGGACATGGGCTGATGTAGTAACTAGCGCACCAATAACAATAACCAACTTTGCTTGGTCAGTAGTGTTCTGGATAGGCGCGGTCTTTTCGTTGATAGCCGCAGCCTTAGTATGGTTTGTCGAGAAACCTCCTACATTAGAACAATACATAAAGGTAAGACAGAAATTAAGGGAGCCAATTCCACCCGAGATTCAACAAAAATTGAAAGGAGGTAGATAAAAAATGAACGAGAATCAAGATAGTGGGGAGTACATCTTTCACAAGGGGCTAATTAATGTTTCTGATACCATAATCTATATAATTGGTTGGATAGTGCTGTTGATAGGATTTGGAATAGATGTGATAGGTGTGAATAAACATTCAGCATCTATAGTAGGCTTAGGAATAGCGATAAATTGGATAGGGATATTATTAGGACTCTTCAGTGGCATTATAGGTAATAGAAAAATTCCTGAGGGATATATTGAAAAATAAGACATTTTTATTTAAAAGTTATTTCTTATTTTTCCATTCCACATTTTTAACTCTCCATCTTATTTTTAAATCTATGAATAGTTTTGCATAGTCTGCTTCGGAATATATTAAGCTTTAAACCAAGAGAATATAGTTCAGTATTAAATAAAGATGTTTTTAAACTATTTTACCAAATCTGTATAGAAAATTGTTGATAGCTACTTTAACAATCGGTACGTTTATAATTGCAATCTTTACAAATTATCTTTAACTTTAGCGGGTCATAGTTAGAATGGATTGATCATTAATTGCCAAAATTACAAATCAATCTATATATAATCGATTATTGATAATTTACTTAATGAAAACAGAGGATGAAGTAAAGTATGTTGAAATAGTATATAGGGGAATCTTCCAGAAGAGACTCGCTAAATACATAGCTGAGGGTATAGTTTATACTGCAAGAGAAATGGGTAAACCTGCATTGTCCTTCGGAAGATATGGGGATTCTCCCGAAAGAAATGGAGTACCGGCAAAATATTATGTAGGGATAGGTAATGGTATAGGTGAGGAGGATTTAATAGGATATTCAACAAGAGTTGAGCCTGATTTAGTAGATGTCATAGTAGTTCTAGATGATACTCTACTTAAAGGTGTTGAGTCATGGGCTTGGCAAGGAGTACAACCAATAAATCTTAAGTTAAAAGCAAATGGAACGATGATAGTTACATCAACTAAGAGAATGGATGAATTAGTCAAGATGGTGCCGAAAAAGGATTTCGAATGGACTTTTGGTGTGATAAAAACTGAGCCTTCTTTCTCTGGATTATGGGCTTTCAAAGATGATTTAACGATGGAAAAAGTTTGGGGAGCTATTGCTAAACTCAGACCAGATATAATTGATATAGATCATCTAGTAAAATATGTTAGTAAAAAGCAAAGTTCGGATAAAAGAATATCTGCTGTTAAGGAAGCCTTTTCTTCAGTAGACTATAGAACAATTAGGAAAGGAGAGGGAATAGATTTCATTTACAATCCTCCGAGACTCCTAACATGGCAGGAAATGCTTGAGGGAACTGTTGTTCCCGCAGTGCCGAGAGGTAAAAGAAATGAACAGTTCAAGAGGGGAACTACGAAATTTGAAAGACCAACTGTAGATTTTGACACTTGTATAAAATGTAAGTTATGTTGGATATATTGCCCAGATGAATGCTTCGATGAAACTCCTGACGGCTATTACGATATAGCCTACGATTATTGCGTAGGCTGTGGGATATGTGCTGAAGTATGCCCCGTGAAGGACTGTATAGTAATGGTAGATGAAAGTATGTTTACTGACTATAGGAGACCGTATGAGATGTGGAAGGAGAATAAGGTTAAGTATAAGGAGTGGTTGAAAGAAGTAAGAAATGCGAGGAAGGAAAGAGTATACGTTCCGGGGTTGGGAAGATGACAGAGACTAGAAAAATAATTGAAAGAGAAGTCCTAATGAATGGAACGCAAGCTGTAGCAAATGCAGCAATGTATGCTGACGTTGACGTAGTAGCAGCATATCCTATAAGACCTTATACAGAAGTGATGGATACGATATCTAAGTTAATAGCTGATGGTGAGTTAGATGCAGAGTTCATAGTAGCTGAAGGAGAGCATGGACAATTTGAGACAGTCAAGCATGCATCATTAGTAGGAGCTAGGACTTTAGTAGGGAGTAGTGGTGTAGGTTGGTTATATGCAATGGAGGCTATAGTAGTTACAGCAACTGATAGGGCTCCAGTAGTTGCTATAATAGGAAATAGAGCTCTAGATGATCCCGGAGTATATGGAGTTGAACACAATGATGCAATGATGGTTAGAGATGTAGGCTGGTTATTGGCATGGGTAGATACTGCCCAGGAAGCATTTGATACTACTTTAATAGCCTATAGAGTCGGGGAAGATCCTAGGGTGCTCGTACCCGTAGGGATCTCAATGGATGCAGGCTTTCTAACCCATTCAGAGCAAATAGTTAGGTTGCCCCCGAAGGAATTAGTCAAGGATTTCCTGCCTCCTTATAATAGAGGTAAGTACCTAGTACATCCTGATAATCCTATAACAGTAGCTCCGCAAGTTAACGAGGATTGGGTAATGGAGATAAGGAGACAGCATGACGAGGCAGTTGAAAGAGCTAGAGGAGTAATAGTTGAGGCGTATGAGAGCTTTAAGAAAGTTTTTGGAAGATATCCTGGTTCTACAAGCGAGATCGAAATGCCTGAAAATCCATTTGTAGAACCTTTCATGATTGATGATGCCGAAATCGTTCTCATAGGAATGGGAACTGTATCAAAGCCTATGAAAGTCGCTATAAAGAAGATGAGAAACCAAGGATATAAAGTAGGAATGCTGAGAATAAGATGGTTCAGACCATTTCCAACTCAAGACGTAATAAAGTACTTAAGTCAAGCTAAGGTGGTTTGTGTGATTGACAGAGATTATTCTATAGGCTCTCCTAATAGGGGAGGAGTCATTTATCACGAGATTAGATCCTCCTTATATGATCTGGATCAAAGACCGAAAGTATTGAA
>NZ_QIMI01000125.1:0-4638 GCF_007050195.1 Sulfolobus sp. B1
AGAAACGGAATCATAACGGATGAGATAAAAAAGATAAGTAAAATAGAAAAAGTAAGTCCAGATAAGATAAGAAGGAGAGTAGCTGAAGGAAAGGTCATTGTTATTAGAAACATTAGGAGACCCAGTAAGAGAATAATTGCCATTGGTAAGGGATTGACAACAAAGGTTAACGTGAATATTGGAACTTCGAGCGAAGTTGTAAACTTAGACATGGAATTAGAGAAAGTTAAGATTTCCAATAGATGGGGAGATACGTTAATGGACTTATCGACTGGCGGAGATTTAGACTACATAAGGAGAAGAATTATAGAAGCTAGTGATTTACCTGTGGGAACAGTACCAGTCTATCAAGTGTTCATAGAGTCATTTAAGAAGAAGAGTGGTGGGGCATATTTCTCAGAAGATGATTTGCTAAATACCATAGAGAAACACTTGAAGGACGGAGTTGCGTTCATGACTATCCATGCAGGAATAACTAAGGAAATGGGTATTAAAGCGTTGAAGAGTAATAGGATAATTCCAATAGTGTCTAGGGGAGGTGATATGATATTAGGGTGGATGATACACAACAACTCTGAGAATCCTTATAGAAAGAACTGGTCCTATGTGTTAGAAATGTTTAAGGAGTACGATGCCGTAATATCGTTAGGAGATGCTCTAAGACCTGGGGCTATTGGTGATGCACATGATGAGTTCCAGATAGGAGAGTTGATAGAGACCGCTAGATTAGCTAAAGACGCTATAAACAAAGGTGTTCAAGTTATGATTGAGGGGCCAGGTCATGTCCCCTTGAATGAAATAGCCTGGGACGTTAAGCTGATGAAAAAGTTAAGCAACAGTGTCCCGTATTATGTTCTCGGTCCCTTGCCAATAGATGTAGGAGCACCTTATGATCATATCGCATCCGCAATAGGTGCAGCAATAGCTTCAGCCTCTGGAGCAGACTTGTTATGCTACTTAACCCCAGCTGAACACTTAAGTTTACCTAACGTTAACCAGGTAGAGGAAGGGGCAGTAGCTTATAGAATAGCTGCCCACGCTGGAGACGTTGTAAAACTGAAGAGAAGGAAGTGGGACGATGAGGTAAGTTACTATAGAGGAAAATTGGAATGGGATAAGATGATAAGTAAGCTGATATATCCTGAAAAAGCTATGGAAGTTTATACTCAGTTTGGGAAGCCTAACGTAAGGGCGTGTACAATGTGTGGAGGTTATTGTCCAATGATGTGGGCCATGGATCAAGTTAGAAAGTTAGGTCTATAATTTTTATTCTACTACTTTACATATAAATTATGGTAAGGATAAAGAAAAGAAATGGAGAATATGAAGAGTTTAACGAGACTAAACTATATAACTCAATTATTGCAACCGGAGCGTCTCCAGAAGTGGCTCACGATATCGTAGAGGAGGTTAAAAAGAAGTTAAAGGAAGGTATGTCTACAGATGAGATAAGGAGGATAGTCATGATTAAGCTTAAGGAATTAGACCCTAACGCACTAGAAGCTTGGAAGTTTTACGATAGAATAATGAAAGGGAGAATAACTTTTGATGATGGAAAAGCAATAGTTGTGGAAAAGGGACATTTATATCTAGGAAGGAAGGTCTCAGACTTTGGCGGTAAAGGACTCATAAATTCTGATCAAGTAAAGGAGATATTAGATGAGTTACAAGAAGACTTAGATTACGGTTTAAGTAGAGCAACAATTAATGCTAGACTATACGCATTATTTATGGGAGTCTTGAGAAGTAAACAGATGCCTAAAAACGAGAAAGAGAAATCAGTCAAATTGATTAATGAGTTTAGGGAGAAATTAGGATGGAAGCCTTACGAGTTAAAAAGACCAATTGAATAATCCATATACCACGGAAAAAGTATTAGACTAGTTCTGTTATATTAATCTGTGCATTCAGCTGACTTCATTTTCGTCATAAATAGCGAGGCTTTCTTCGCTTCATAATTCTTCTATGGTATACGCTGAATGAGAACCATTATGAAATGAAAACCTTTTCCTTCAAAGCTTTCTTCACTTTCACGTTAATTAACTAGTTTAGTCTAAACTTTTTAACATATTTGCTTATTTACTCCAGAAAATTATTTAACATATGCCTAAGTTAAATAGTCCTTCAAGATATCATGGAATATATAATGCACCTCATAGAGCGTTCCTCAGATCTATAGGTTTAACTGACGTCGAAATACAAAAACCATTAGTTGCATTAGCTACAGCATGGAGTGAAGCTGGACCATGTAATTTTCATACATTAACCTTAGCCAGAGTTGCAAAAGAAGGTGTTAAAGAAGCTGGTTTAACTCCATTAGCTTTTCCCACGATGGTAGTTAACGATAACATAGGTATGGGAAGCGAGGGGATGAGGTATAGTTTAGTTAGTAGAGACTTGATAGCTGATATGGTTGAGGCTCAATTTAACGCCCATGCATTTGACGCATTAGTAGGGATTGGTGGGTGTGATAAGACAACTCCAGGCATTTTAATGGCTATGGCTAGGTTAAATGTTCCATCAATCTACGTCTATGGAGGCTCAGCTGAGCCAGGGTTTTTCTTAGGAAGGAGATTAACCATAGAAGATGTTCATGAAGCTATTGGTGCTTACATAGGGAAAAAGATAGGCGAGTATGAATTGTATGAAATAGAGAAAAGGGCTCATCCAACTTTGGGCACTTGTGCTGGTTTATTTACGGCAAATACAATGGCTAGTATGTCTGAAGCCTTGGGAATGGCGTTACCGGGTAGTGCTTCTCCAACAGCTACTTCGTCGAGAAGAGTGATGTATGTCAGAGAGACTGGAAAGAGTATAGGCATACTCTTGGAAAACGGAATAAAATCAAGGGATATACTTACATATGAAGCCTTTGAAAACGCAATTACTACCTTAATGGCTATGGGAGGTTCAACAAACGCAGTATTACATTTATTAGCAATAGCTTATGAAGCAGGAGTAAAATTAACTCTAGACGATTTTAATAGAATTTCTAGAAAAACACCTTATATTGCTAGTATGAAGCCCGGTGGAGAATATGTAATGGCTGATCTAGATGAAGTTGGAGGTGTTCCTTTAGTTTTAAAGAAGCTACTAGAGCATGGTTTATTGCACGGTGACGTGCTCACCGTTACTGGGAAGACTATGAAACAAAACCTAGAAGAGTACAAATTACCTAATGTCTCGCACTCTCATATAGTTAGAGATCCCAGTAATCCGTTTAAACCTAGGGGAGGTATTGTAATATTAAAGGGATCATTAGCCCCAGAAGGTGCTGTCATAAAGGTTGCCGCAACTAATGTGACTAAGTTTGAGGGAAAAGCAAAGGTATATAACTCAGAGGATGATGCATTCAAAGGAATACAAAATAATGAGGTTAAGGAGGGAGAAGTGGTAGTAATAAGATATGAAGGTCCTAAAGGCGCCCCTGGTATGCCAGAGATGTTAAGAGTTACTGCTGCAATAATGGGAGCTGGATTGAATAACGTAGCAATGGTAACTGATGGGAGGTTTTCTGGGGCAACGAGAGGACCTATGGTAGGTCATGTAGCCCCGGAAGCTATGGTCGGAGGACCTATAGCTGTAGTTCAAGATGGAGATACTATAGTAATAGATGTGGAGAATGAGAGACTCGATTTAAAGTTACCAGAAGAGGAAATAAAGAATAGGTTAAAGAAGTGGTCTCCACCAGAGCCTAGATATAAGTCTGGTTTATTAGCGAAGTACGCCTCATTAGTTAGTCAAGCATCAATGGGAGCTGTAACTAAACCAGTTTTTTAAACTATTATGTACTTTTTTATATATGTACGAAGATATTTGGTCGATCGAGCACGCAATAAGTCTACTTGGGTGGGATATACAAACCTACATGCCACCTTCTGGAGCTAATGCTAGGGGAGAAGCTTTAGCGAGATTGAGTAATATTAGGAGGAAATTATTGTTAAGTATTAGGAAAGACGTAGAGAAATTAGAACCAAAAAATGAGAGGGAAGAGGGATTAAAGAGAGTGTTAGAAAGGGAATATAAGTACATTGATAGTGTACCGGAAGAGTTAGATATGAAATTGAATAAGATAACTTCAGAAGCTACTGTAGTTTGGAGAGAAGCTAGGACTAAGAACGATTTTAAATTATTTAAACCCTACTTAGAGCAAATAATTGAACTCAATAGGGAAATAGCCCAAAGATTAGGATATAATGATCACATTTACTCAGCATTGTTAGACTTATATGAAGAGGGGTTTACTACAAATGAAGCTGATAGGGTTTTCAATGAACTTTTGCCGAATTTATCTAGAATTTTAAATAAGTTAGATGACAAATTTACTAGAAAATATCACTTCGAGGATGACAAGTACGACATTAGTGTAATGAGCAGAATAATCGAGAAAATAGCTTTTGAGATTTTGAAGATGCCTAGGGATAGGTTTAGGATAGATATTTCACCTCATCCTTTTACAACTTCAATGAGTAGAGATGACGTAAGAATCACTGTTAGATATGAGGGATACGACTTCAAGAGGGTAATATTTTCATTAATACATGAAAGTGGACATGCCATATATGAACTACAAATTGACCGTGAACTGGAATACACTCCATTAGCTAGATCTCCCTCAATGGGCTTACATGAGTCACA
>NZ_QIMI01000126.1:0-4612 GCF_007050195.1 Sulfolobus sp. B1
ATAGAGATTGTAGGCGAGGCAAAAATAATAGAGAGTAAAACGCATTCTATATCTGGTATTTTAGAAACTATTGTTAAGGTGATGGGTAACAATGGATGACGTTAGGAGCTTAACACTTAAGGTTCTTCGTAGTATTGATCCAGATATAATCGAAGATACACTTCAAATTAAGTATTATCAAAGTTTTAAAGATAGATTTGATGTATTCGGTGAATTCCAAAATAAAATAGGGCTCTTTGAATTTGCTATAAGCTTCGATAAAAAGGGTAATCTAAAGAGAAAACATATAAATATGATAAGTCCTAAAAATTTGAGGAGTGATTTAGAGAAGAAGATTTATAAAAAATAGGTGCTTACTATTGAAGATATTATTAGCGATAGTTGATGGAATGAGTTATCATATTTTTGAACAATTCAGATATAATTTATCTGATATAAATAAATTAGTAGAAGATGGCAGTTATGGCAAATTAGAGAGTGTTTTCCCAGCAATAACGCCCGTAGCTTTAGCCTCATTATTTACTGGCAAGTTACCCAAAAATCATGGTGTTACGTCTCCGAAGATTTTTGTTAAGGGAAGTAGCCTTAGTAAGCCTTTATCAGCCTACAGTAGTTATTCGTTAAAAGCTGACCCAGTTTGGTACTTACTAGCAAAGAACGGCTATAAAGTAATAGTGCTTACTGCACCTCAAGCTCTTCCCGATAAGTGGAATATGAATAATTTAATATTATTTGATCCTTATAAAGCAAAAATCAAGGAATGCAGTAAAGGCTATATTATAAATCCTGGGGAGAATGATGTATTAGGCGTTAAGATTAGTGTAAAGATCGAAGGTAAGTATATTATAAGACTTACTGATGTCGATAATAACACTCTTGAGTTTACCTTGGAAAAGAACGAATGGACAAAGCCTATAGAGATAACAATGTTATGTAAGGATAAGAGAGTTAAAGGTAATTTTAGATTAAAAGGTTTAGATAATTATATATACATGGCGCCTCCTTCATTTCTTACTACATTGTGGTCAAATAATTACAATTTAGCTGAAGAAGTTTGGAATAATGTAGTTTCACAGTATGGTATGCTTTTGGATGGAGATTATCTCTCGTTAAAGTCTAAAGTCATTACATTTAAGGAGTACTTTGAAACATTGAGGTTCGCTTATGAATTCTTTTACAATTATTCTCTTTATTTACTTGGTAAATATGATTGGGATTTCGCTATAACTTATTTACCTATAGTAGATAACATTCAGCATCTTTTATATGGTGTGGACGATTCTAGATCATTGGATCATATTTTCGAAGTGTATAAGTTAGCAAGTAATTTTATTACTGCTCATATATCAGTGGCTGATAACATTATTATATGCTCTGATCATGGTATCAGAAAAGTAAAGAAGAGAGTGTACTTAAATAAGGTGCTTGAAAAACTTAATGTTTTGAAGGTTAATGGCGATAAAATAGATTGGAAAAGGACAAAGGCTTATTATGGAGGAGGCGGAATTGTAAGGATAAATCTTAGAAATAGAGAAAAATATGGAATAGTAAATAAAAACGAATTTAGTAAATTGGTTAAATATATAACTTACAATCTAGAGAGATTAGAAGATCAAATAACAAGAGAGAAAATCCTAACTGTAATATATTCTAATGAATCTCCGGCTGGGGATAGAGAAGGAGATATAATAATAGCTGGGGTTAACCCGCGTTACTCAATATCTACAGCTATAGAGAAGGAAGAAATATTGGAAGATGTAATACCATATTTTACTATTACGGCAGATCATGGATATTATAAGGACGAAGATATGGAAGGTATAGTCATATTTTATGGTAAGTTATTTAGAAAAGGTAAATTAACTAATGCAAAAATAATCGATGTTATGCCAACAATTTTAAAAATCTTTGGAATTAATATTAAAGCTGACGGCAGAATTTTAAACGAGGTTTTCAAAAATAGTTTTAATCATACCTAGTAAAGTATAAAGATAGAGGGTATTATACATTGAATTTGCCATTGGTTTTAAGTAAAAGACATAGAAGAATAAGAAGTATAAAGGATTGTGAACCTGGACTTCCATATACTGAAATTATATCAAATGAAGGACAAAGGATCAACTTGTGTAAATCGCTCGAGTATACCCAAGACAGTTCAAGAATTACTTCGTTACCCATAAATAATGATGTAATTCATAGTAAACTGCTAAGGATGTTTCCGGAATTAGTAAAAATTTACTCAAAACATATAATTAATTTACCAACTAAATTTATTCTTAATGAAAATGAGGTCTCTAAAGTTGAGGAAATTCGTGTTGATTCGTTAATAATTGGTGGTGGAACGTCAGCCTTAGGAGCGCTATCCGAATTATCAGGTAAGGAAAGAGTGTTAATGATAACTGCAGAGGTACTGGGTAACTTAAGAAACGAGAATATGCCATTACCCCAAACAAATAGAGAAGATTTCATTAAAATATTAAATAGTATTATTAAGGATAATAAAGATAAAATAATTGAAGGAATTCTTCTGGGCAAGTTTGACGAAGGAATAGCTTTTAGGACAAATGGCAGGATACTTATAGTTAATTCAAACAGAGTTTTCTTAGCTACTGGTGGTAGATATATTCCTCCGATCTTCTCTGGTAATGACACGCCGGGGGTAATATCTAAGAACTTGTACTTCCGTTTAAGAGAGAAGATTAATAGAATAGAAGTAGTTGGCAATAGTGATGATGCGGTAAGAGTATTATTGAGTGTTAATGACTCTAAAAAAATATTAATAAATAATGGTATATTATTTCTATCCAAGTATTATAGAGAGTTAATTGAGAGTATTGGTATAGAAATTCTAAAAACAAAAACCTTAAGAGTACATAGAACAAGTGATGGATTACAGATTTTTACTGATGAAAAACAGTTTTATTCTGATGCTCTAGTTTATGCAGTGATTAAGCAGCCTAAAGTTGACCATGCTTATAATATCGGTCTGTCATACAGTTTTGATAAATATTTGCATATCTATATGCCTAATCACTCAATTGAGGGTAAAGCAAATGAAAATGTTTACATTATTGGAGGAATGAGGGGAATATCCGATGAATATACCTCCTTTCTAAGCGGGAAAGCTAGTGTGAATTCAAAGTATCTAGACGAATTTATAGATAATATGAAAACATATAACTATATCTTCAATTATTATGATAATAGCTTTATTGTTAATTCGTCTCCATACTTATACGGAGATAGCGGATATGTTTGTGAATGTGAAGATGTAACATATGATCAAGTAAATAGGAAGATAAAAGATGGATTTAATAGTGTAGAGGAAATAAAAAGGGTCACCGGTTTAGGTACAGGAGAATGTCAAGGCAAAATTTGTACTTATATAGTGGGTAGTATTACTAAGTCTGAAAATCTGATAACTTTTAGATCCCCGTTGTATAGATTGGTGATATAATATGACGTTCTTAATAGTAGGAGCAGGTTCTCATGGTTTAAGTCTAGCATACCATTTAGTAAAGAAAGGATTTAATAAAAATGACATTTATATCGTAGAATGGAAACGTATAGGCTACGGTTCAAGTAGTAGGAACGCTAGTAGATATAGGTATCATTTTTACAGCAAGGAGAACGTTGAATATGCTATAGATGCAATAAATTATCTAAAGAGACATTCTAAAGAATTAGTATATAATCCATTATTAGTTAGAACTGGCTATTTATGGCTAATAAAGAATGAGAGTTTATATGAACAATTTAAGAAATTAGATGCTATATGGAAAGGCTACCATATTGGAGGTAAATTCATAGAATGTGAAAAATACAGATTTATAAAATTTGACGGAATATGCTACTTAGCTCCTCAAGATGGTTCATTTCATCATGATTATATCCTATATAGCTATTATTATAGTATTAAGAATAGTGTTAATTTTATTTATGATAAGATAAGCTTAATACAAATAAATAACGGAAAGGTAAAGGGAGTTAGGCTTAGTAATGGAAAGGAGATTCATGTCGATAACGTAATAATTACTGCAGGCGCTTGGTCAAGCGAGCTACTTTCAACTGTAGGTATTAGTTTACCTATATATCCTGAGCTAAAAGAAATATATATAACAGAACCCTTAAGATACTTGATAGAGCCTCTAGTAATAGATCCTGAAAATCAGATATACTTCTCTCAGACTTTGAAAGGGGAAATAATTGGTGGATTAGAAGATAAGCGTGAATATGGCTTTCATGAATTTACAGTTTCGCTTAAAAATACAATAAAATATCTTAGATCATTGAAGGAGATCGTTTACGGAATAGAAGGAATTGGAATACTTAGAGGATGGTCTGGATATTATGAGATGACGCCAGATAGTTCTCATATTATGGGTTTCTCAAATCATTGGCCCGAGGGACTTTACATAGATGCTGGGTATAGTGGACACGGTATGATGTTTGCTCCTTTCTCCGGAAAAATTATGGCTGAGTTTTTAGCTGATAATGTTAAAAATAAATATTTGGATATTTTCTCCCCAGAAAGGTTCAATTTACATAGATTGATAAACGAGAATCTAGTAATTTAACTTTAAAGTCCCTTATTTTTACGGCATATCTATAG
>NZ_QIMI01000127.1:0-4578 GCF_007050195.1 Sulfolobus sp. B1
ATATCAGCAATAGATGGATTAAACGCTTTATTGAGAGGACAAAAATTACCAATATTCAGCGGAAGCGGTCTGCCAGCAAACTTACTAGCTGCTCAAATAGCGAAGCAAGCTACAGTGAGAGGAGAAGAGAGTAATTTCGCAGTAGTTTTTGCTGCTATAGGAGCTAGATATGATGACGCTTTATTCTTCCGTAAGTTCTTTGAAGAAACTGGAGCTATCAATAGAGTTGGAATGGTAGTTAGTTTAGCCAATGAGCCACCAGTGATGAAGACACTAACACCAAAGACTGCTTTAACTCTAGCTGAGTATCTGGCATTTGAACAAGACCTTCACGTATTAGCAATACTTATTGACATGACTAACTATTGTGAAGCACTAAGAGAAATAAGTGCTTCAAAGGAAGAGGTACCGGGGAGAGGTGGTTACCCGGGATATATGTATACTGACCTTGCTACCATCTATGAGAGAGCTGGAAAGGTGATTGGCAAAAAAGGATCTATAACACAAATGCCAATTTTAACTATGCCCAACGACGATATGACTCACCCTATACCTGACTTAACTGGTTATATAACTGAGGGACAGATAGTACTTGATAGATCATTATATAATAAAGGCATATATCCGCCAATTAACGTTTTAATGAGTTTATCCAGATTAGCAAAGGACGGTATAGGTGAGGGAAAAACTAGGGATGACCATAAAGATGTGTCAAATCAATTATTTGCATCTTATGCTAGAGCTGTCGATGTGAGAGGATTGGCTGCCATAATAGGAGAGGACTCTCTTTCAGAAGTGGATAAAAAGTATCTCTTATTTGGAGAGCTCTTTGAGAGGAAGTTCGTAAATCAAGGATTTAATGAGAATAGATCGATTGAGACGACATTAGATATTGGTTGGGAGATTCTATCAGTACTGCCGGAAAGTGAGTTAACGAATATAAAGACTCAGTATATACAGAAGTATCATCCTAACTATAGGGGTAAGAAATGAGTCAAAAAGTATTGCCAACTAAAATTAACCTAATCCAGTTTAGGAGACAGTTGTCATTAATTAAGGTTATAAAGAGGCTACTGGAAAATAAAAGAGAAGTTCTTTTATTATATTTAAGAACTTATGCTTCTCAATACGAGAAGATTTATAACGAAGTAAATCAAGTTATGGCAGAGGTTTATGATAGTTATCTTAGAGCAGTTACTGCTGAGGGTATATCCAACGTTGAGGAGATAGCATTGTCACAAAAACCTAGTTTAGAGGTTATAGGTTCAACAAGAGTGATCTTCGGTGTCAGAATACCAATAATTAGGTTAAATAAGGATAGTATTCCACCAAAACCCTTTAGTGATGTTGAGACTTCCCCATACTTATCTAAATCGTATGAACAAATGACTGAAGCAATGAATAAAATAATAGAGCTGGTTGAGTTAGAGTCAACTATAAGATCTTTAGTTCTTGAATTAAGGAAAACTCAAAGGCTAATAAACTCTATTGATAACTATATTTTACCATTCTATACTAGGTCAGTAAAATTCATTAAACAAATTTTAGAAGATAGACAAAGAGAAGAAGTTTCAAGACTTAAGGCAATAAGGAAAGTTCTACAGAGGAGGAGGGAAAGTGGAGCTGGATAGATATTTAAATAACTTAAAGAGCTCACTAGAAGAGAAGAGAAGTGAACTTTTGAAGAGTTTGAACTCTGAATATGAAAAGTTGTTAAAGAATAGGCTTAATGAGTTAGAGGAAATCAAAAGAAAGGTTTTAAAGGAACTGTCATAATAGAAGAGGGGGGAATTAAAAGATGGTTAGGAAGTCAATACTCGCCCTAAGTCTTCTTTTACCAATATTAGTAAGTGGTATATTAGCTGCTGCACAAGCTCCATCAGACACAGCTCAAGGTTTTGAAGGTATAAACATAGGTGCTGGTTTAGCAGTAGGTTTAGCGGCAATAGGTGCTGGTGTAGCAGTAGGTATGGCTGCAGCTGCTGGAGTTGGTGTGTTAACTGAAAGAAGAGAGATGTTCGGTACAGTACTAATATTCGTAGCTATAGGAGAAGGAATAGCGGTATATGGAATTCTGTTCGCAGTACTAATGTTATTCGGTAAATTCTAAAAGTTAAAGTTTTTTACTTGGTCTGTTTTTCCCTTCTTGTGCAACTACCCAGAGAAAAATGGTCAAAAAACTTCAGTGAATGGTTTGACTGGGTTTTAAGAGAAGGAGAATTTTATGATTACGGAAGATATCCAGTTAAAGGTATGGGAGTATGGATGCCTTATGGATTCAGAGTAAGACAAAATGCTGTAACCTTAATCAGAAGACTACTTGACTCGACCGGTCATGAGGAAGTTTTATTTCCACTATTAATTCCTGAAGACCTACTGAGAAGAGAAAGTACTCACATAAGAGGATTTGAAAACGAGGTATTATGGGTAACTAAAGGTGGTTCTGAGGATTTAGACGTTAAATTAGCCCTAAGACCTACCAGTGAAGTTGCAATCACTTTAATGGAAAACTTATGGATTAAAAGTTACAAGCAATTACCTAAAAAATACTATCAGATAGTTAGTGTATTCAGATATGAAACTAAGGCGACTAGACCCCTAATAAGGTTAAGAGAAATTTCGACCTTTAAGGAAGCCCATACTGTTCACGAGACGTACGAGGACGCTCAAAGACAAGTTGAAGAAGCGATTAGTATTTATAAACAATTCTTTGACGAACTTGGAATACCTTATTTGATATCTGAAAGACCGGAATGGGATAGATTTGCTGGTGCCCTACATACTTACGCGTTTGATACTATAATGCCAGACGGGAGAGTAATGCAAATAGGTACTGTCCATCACCTAGGTCAAAATTTCAGTAAAGCATTGGACTTTAAGATTCAGAAAAGAGACGGAAGTCTTGACTATCCACACCAAACTAGCTATGGTATATCAGATAGGGCTATAGCTAGCGTAATTTCGATACACGGAGATGACCATGGACCCATATTGCCTCCGACAATTGCGCCGATAAAAGTTGTTGTAATTCCTATCCCAGGTAAAACCGACGAAGATACTAAGCGTATATTAGACTATTCTAGTGAAATTTGTAATGTTTTAAATCAGAACAACATAACGTGCGTTGTAGACGAAGATATGGAGAAAACACCCGGGGAAAAGTTCTACATTTGGGAACTTAAAGGAGTTCCTTTGAGAATTGAGATAGGACCGAGAGAATTAGACTCTAAAACCGTATCGATCAAGAGAAGAGACACTTTAGAGCTCTATAAGGTTAAGAGAGAGGAGATAAGCGCAAAAGTCAATGAGCTTTTAATTATACTTCAACAAAGTATAAAGCAGAAGGCATGGGATCTCTTAAATTCACGAATAAAATATAGTAATGATATAGATACTGCTAGAAAGATTCTCGAGAACGAATTAGGTGTTGTGGAAGTACCTTGGTGCGGTAAATCTGAATGCGGGCTAAAGATAGAGGAACTAACCAATGCTAGAGTCTTAGGCTATCCAATAGAGGATAAAAAGATTAATGATAAGTGCGTGATATGTAAAATGAACTCAAAAACTGTTCTGAGGGTTGCAAAAACTTATTAGAGATAACTTGCTTAGAGTAAATAGGGTGCTAATTTGCCTAAAAAAAGAGAGAATAGGGGAAGAAGAAAAGGAGATAAAGGACACGTAGGCTACGTATCTTGTGACCAATGTGGTGCAAGAGTACCTGAAGATAAGGCTGTATGTGTAACCAAAATGTATAGTCCAGTAGACCCAAGTTTAGCTTCAGAGTTAGAAAAGAAAGGAGCTATAATAGCTAGGTATCCGGTGACTAAGTGTTATTGTATTAACTGTGCAGTGTTCTTAGGAATAGTTAGAATTAGAGCCGAAGATGAAAGAAAGCAAAGAGCTAAACTATTCTAATGCATCATGATTGGCAATTTTTTGTAGATAAAAATTTATCCATACACTAACAAATACATTTTAATGTTAATTAAAACTTTATCCAATTCTATTTATTAGATTAATAGCAAATTAAGTTAAGAAACGACATAGTTGAAGTGTGTGGACAACAATTTCATCCATCACCACAAAACTTTATTCCAACTTATGCCAATAGATTTCGAGTAAAAGGAGAAATAATATCTATATGCTGGAAGAGAACCTTATATTTCTAGAAAACATCACATTAGAAGAAAACTTGAACTTTATCAGATCCCTAAGAAACTTTAATAATGATACTTTACTGGAGTAACTCAAAAATTTTAACCTTCCAATGGGTAAAAAGCCCTACCAACTTAGCTCAGGTTAGAGGAGAATATTTAAGCGAGCATTAGCTTTCTATTCAGAAGCAAAGTTACTTTTACTTGATGAACCAACGTCGAACTTAGACATAGAAAACTCTGTAATAGTTAAAAATTTAATAAAAAATATTCTGGAACAGTTATTTTTGCTTCCCACGACCTTTTACTAAGAGAAACAAGCGATAGAATATTGTATTTGAGAGCGGGAAGAATAGAGAAAATTGAAAATAGAAATTAGCATTTTTAATTGAGAGTTAGATTGGACTTGATTCTTCCCAATGTG
>NZ_QIMI01000128.1:0-4551 GCF_007050195.1 Sulfolobus sp. B1
TCGTAGAGCAAATAAATTGGTATTCCAACTAAAACTGATCCTATAGTATAAAGTGTAGTGGGGTAAGTTGCCCAGTAAATCATAAGACCTCCTGCTGCGAAAGCTATTGGAGCAATAATATTGGCATAATTAAGTCTATAAACTCTATTTCTACTGGGATCTAATACTCTTAACACTAGTAATGAGACTGCAGCGGGGGCGTAACTCACTACACTTGCCACAGAGAATATTCCAGCTTCACTTAAGAATTGAGGAAAAGCTAACATGTAGATTACTCCAATAACTAATGAGACTATTAGAGATACGTATGGGACACCACTACTATTCAACTTAAGGAAAGATTTGGGCATATATCCATTTTTAGCATTAGCGTAGAGAACTCTAGCAGCTGAGCCAAAGTATACTAAAGTTGAGGAAATCGTTGCTATTACTGCAATCACGAAGAAGTATACCCCTAAGGTAGCTAACTTTCCGCTAAATTCTTGAGGTATTGGTGCTGATAGCGTTGAAATATAAGTCCAATTAAAAGGAGCAGTTCCAATGACATTCCAGTTTAGAGCTCCTAAAAATATTATTGATAAACCTAAGTAAATTATAAAGGATAAAATTATAGACAATATTACAGCTCTTGGAATATCTTTCCCGGGGTTTTTCATTTCCTCAGCGTAATCTATTGGTTGCCTAAAACCGGCATATGCATAAACTGTAATTGAAGAAGCTATAAGAGAACCAGATAACCCATAGGGTGCTATTCCTCCATACTTTGGGGGAGGAGAAAAGTTATTTGGATGAAACACTAGGATAGGTGTAATGATCATGAAAGCTACTAAACCAATCACCTTAATCCAAGTCATAATATCATTAGTCCTCGCAACCAGTTTTACCCCGAAGTATTGTATCAAGAAGAAGGCTAATAAAAAGCCTAAAGTTACTAATTCACCTTGTATTGTTAACCTACCATTTAAGTAAAGGGAAGGGTAGAAGAAGGCGATATATTCAACTATTGCAACAGTTTCTGAAATTATTGCCATAAAGTAACCTATGAAAGTACCCCAAGCATTAAAGAAGCTGGCAAACGCTCCATGCGAAAAATGTAAATACCTTACAACTCCTCCAGTCTCAGGATAAGTTGAGCCCAGTTCAGCAAATACTAGACCTAATAAAGATATTATGACTAGTCCTATTATCCATCCCAGAATTCCTATTGGACCTCCATCTGCGAAAACTATAGCTGGTATGAATGGGACAGCTGAACCTAATATCCCTCCTAAAGCTAAGAAGGAAGCAGATATTGGACCTATCTCTTTCTTAAAACTTGCCATAATAATTTTTCATGGAATCAAGTATTTAACCTTTTTTAGTTAAAAAACACTAACACATTTTAGAACTTCTTATCTTAATAAACCTATCAAAGATAAGTGATATCGCACCAACTAAGGTAAGGAAAAGTCCTAGTACTCTATCTAGCAAGACGTATTGTATTAGATTCACCTTATTAATGTCTATCTGAAGTAAAGCGGGATAACTTCCATTTCTCGTAGTAATTATCCTAGTATAGCTCACTGTTTTTTGATATATGAAGATACCTTTAGTTGTGTTTACGGTAACGTTTACTAACTTGGTAAAGATCTTAGGATATGTCTCATTATATATTGAAAATTGCCAATACCCACTTGATAACGTTAAATAGAATGGAACTTTCTCAATTACTGAGCTTCCATTATTATATGTTATCAATACGTAAACTGTCACGTTACTATCGTTCTCATATGCATTCAGAGTAGGATAGGCTATCGGCGGGATGTAAATGCTGTAGTGGTTAGTGAGAAATATAGTTTGATGGATTGGGGCATTAATTGAAAAGAGAGATAACGCTAGTAAAGCTATACCTATTGAAACTAAAATACTTCCTTTCAACTCTCTACACCTCTAACTCCTTAAACTTAATAATGGAAATCACGAGAAGAACTAATGAGGTGATGAATTCAATGATCACTCCGAAATTGAAATAGTTAATATTAGAATTTCGTATAGCTTGATACAGTAATATTACATAAGGGTTAGCAAATGATATAATATTAGCTAAGGAAAGATTATTGCTTATTATTTCATAATACTCTGCAATCCCTCCGAATACGAATAGAACACCTAATACGAAACCTGAAAATAGTGTAACTAAACCAGAACTTCTCATAGTCAAGGTTATTAATAGTATGAGGTTTAGTGAGAAGAAGTATCCAATACTGTATAATAATATTAAGCCTTGAGGTACATCAATACCGGAAAGTAGGATATAGATTTCCGTTGAACTTAACCAACATAAGTACGGAACTAACAAGTCCGTAATATAAATGAAGGAGAAGAGCTTAATTCTACTTATGGGAAAGGTTAGAAATGAGACTATCGTTTGTCTGGCTATGTGGTCTCCAGTAACGAAAATTATGTTCCTCATTCCTATTGCAAAGGCAATAGTTTCAGATACACTTATCAAAGGAATAAACGCTAGGACTATTCCATATAGAGAGAATAAAGCCCTAGCGTAAAAGGCTGTTATGAAGACGTTCGATACTATCATCGTAGAAAAAATTACCTCTAAGGTTGGTTCCCTATACCTCTCTTTAAATATCATCTTTAAAATCTGAAAATCTCTTGAAAGTCTCATCTAATGACGACCTCCAAACGCTCAGAATTTCGACTCCATTGTCATACAGCTTATTAACTATCTCTCTAATATCCCCTTTTACTCTTATATAAGGACCATCGATTACACCACCAATAACCTTTATCCCTTTCTCCACATCATTAACCAGAACATAAACTTCTTCCTCCTTTGATAGGTCTAGAGCCTCATTCATTTTACCGCTATATATTATTAAACCGTTATTAATGAATACTACGTCCGTCAATACCTTCTCTAACTCTGACAATATATGAGACGATATAAAGAAAGTAATACTCTCCTCCTTATTTAGCTTCTTAACTATTTCATAAAATTTTATTCTAGAAGTAGGATCTAAGTTCGCGGTAGGCTCGTCAGCAATTATTAACTCGCTATCTTTAAGAAGAGATGATGCTAGTTGGACCCTTTGGGCTAGACCAGAGGATAACTGCTTTATCTTCACCTTCAGATAATCTCTTAAATCCAGAAGGTCTATCAATTCATGATAATCATTTCCATATATGTTACTTAAGTCCTTTAGATACTCTTCTACAGTATTTTCGCTAGGTATTATTATGTTGGTGAAAATAACTGATAATTTTTCCATTACATTAGGGTTATCCCAAGGTCGTTGACCAAACACCTTTACTTCTCCCGAGTCCTCTTTTGTTAACCCAGCGAGTATTTTTATCGTAGTAGTTTTTCCACTACCATTAGGTCCTATGAAACCAGTAATAGAGCCTTTTCTGACCTTGAATGTAATCCCTCTTAATACCTCCCTTTTTCTGTAAGTTTTTCTCAAATTGTTTACTTCAATTATATAAGACATTATTAAGAATCTTCTAGCTTTTTATGGCGTATAAATTTTTTCCTAGATTTTTACAAAGTGAGGGAGGAAGGGCTTAGAAGTTATAAATAATACCAAATAACATAGATTCTATAGGTTAATTGAACTTTTTGACTAAGGTTACTGACCCCTTCTTGCCTTAAAAGGCGAGGTTTATCGCTCTTTCTATCATAACTAATATGCCTTCTCCCATGCTTCGACCGTTAACTCTAATCTAATGTAAGACCTAAGATAAAACTCTTTTGTTTCTATATTGCTACGTCTATATCGAGAGATTAAACTTATTAATATTCTCTCAAGGATAACTATATGGATAGCTTATCCAAGAAGCTTGAACCTAAGGAGGGCTCCTTACCAAGATATCTAATTTACGCTCAGTCCTTAGCTTCAATAGCCCCATTAGGATCAGCATCAGCTTACCTCACTTATGCCTTCTACAGCTCATATGCCTCAACGTTTATTGCTGGAATTCTGGGTTCTCTTATTTACTTCATATGGGTCTTAATTGGTTATAGATACTCTAAGATAATTGCAACTACTGGAGGTATATATGATTTTGCTAGATCAGCTAGTGGTGAAATGCTTGGTAAGATAGCGGGTTGGTTGTACTGGATAAGTTATGCGATATACTTACCTTCAGCGACTACATACTTAGTAGGAATAGTAATACCCTCCGAGTTTAGTTTTAACATAGTATACTTATCTATTTTAGAAATAGCTATACCAATAATTTTAACTTTACTATTGATCACTGGAATAAAGCCCCCGTTATTTTACGCTCTAATTACCTCGACCTTAGAAGTTATACTGATAGTCGTACTAGGAATAAAGGTACTAAGTATTACCGGACTATCGGTTAAGCCCTTACACGTCTCAGTAGGCTTATCATCATTAATGGCTGGTGCTCTAGGTGTCGGATTTACATTAGCTGGAGGGGGAGCCTCTTTCTTTCTAGGATATGAGGCAGTAGGAAAGGGGAGATCTGTTGGTCTTGCCTACATTATAGCTTATTGTGTAGCTAGCTTTGCAGTACTATTTGCCTCAT
>NZ_QIMI01000012.1:0-24246 GCF_007050195.1 Sulfolobus sp. B1
TGTGCTGATAAAATGGCTCAGTTAGTGGAGAAAGAATTTAGACCCATTTAAAATATTCCTATTTTTTATCCACTGTTTTTTAATTAAAGTCTGAAGGACTATAGTATTTTTGACAATTCTTCTATAACTCTCTTTAACTTATTTTTATCATCCATAGAAAGCTTCTCGTAATTTTCTATTAGATATCTTGCTGAGAACTCTAATTGAGAAATAGCTTCCTTTACCTTATCCTCTTCTTCCACTACCCCAATAACTTTCCTACCCTCTGGTGTTAGCTCATAATATTTTTTCCATTTTTCAACTTTACTAATTCTTATTAAACCTTCCGACTCTAACGCATCTAATGCTGGATATACTGAGCCGGGAGATGGTCTCCACATTCCGTAACTCATCTTTTCTATCTCATCCATTATCTGTGCTCCGGTCATTGGTCCCTTTGACAAAATGTATAGAATCAACCATCTAAGTCCCCTTTTATGATGCCAATACACAAATTTCACCCTAACTGTTTATGAATAATCAATTCTTAGCATGTCTTATATATTCTGCTACTATTTAAGTAAGTTAATAAGAATTTTGTCCTAATACATATTTTTTGTCTTAAAGCTCCGTGCATAAACAAAATATTTGTAAAAGTGATTTTACGTCCTTCCCCTTTTATACTCGCTATTAAGCTTTATATTGTCTTAGTTATAAATATTCTCTATGATTGAAGTTGAGGAATATAATAGTTACTATTTACTTAAGTTTTACTCTAAAGATCAAAAATACAATCTATTCAATATTAATTTTATGACTCAGTTTATTGACGTTCTTCATAATTTGAGTTATGATAAAACAAGAAAGTTTCTAATTTTAAGAGGAGAGGATAATTTTGGTGCAGGAGCCGATTTAAAGGAATTATTAAGGGCTACAACTAATAATGAGTTCGCTTCAACCTTCTTCAATTACATGAGGGAGATCTATCATCTTCTAATGGATATAAATAAGATTGTTATTTCTCAAGTCAAAAAGATTGCATATGGAGCATCATTAGAGATCTTACTTCTCTCGGATTACGTAATAGCAGAGACTAATACTAGGTTTGCAGCTCCTGCAGTGAGATTAGGACTTTTCCCGCCCGTACTCTCTTCAATTGGTTCATTTATTATAGGATATAATAATGTAAAAAGATTAGTTTACAGGGGAGATATTCTAGATGCCGAAGAGGCAAAATCTATAGGACTAGTTAACGTTGTCACTAATGATATAGAAAAAGAAACGGAGGAAATATTAAAAGAATATAGTAAAATGTCTATCTCAGCTATCCTATTAGCTAAGAGAAATATGATAAGACCGTTTAGGCAGTATATTGACAAGGCCTTCGAGGACCTTATACTCCAAGTAGCAACTGACGAAGCTAGGGAAGGAATCTTGAGTTATATAAATAAGACAGATCCTCCTTGGCTAATCGATTTCTCTAAGTCTTAATAATTTATATGAACTAATGTATAGTAGAACGAGAGCCAGAATTAATATAACGATAATTTCTAATAGGTTTGGTAAAGTATTGTATATGGTCAGATCTCTAATATCTGTTATTATTATCGATAATGGTTGATATTCAATAAAAACTCTAGATATAGGCGGATATACGTACGATGGAAAGAAGGCGTTACTTAAGAACATTAGTGGGAACACTAGAACGTTCGCTACAACTTCTGATAGGAAAATTTTATCTTTGGGAGTTAGACCGTATATGACGGTACCAAGGCTACTAAAGAATAATGTAGATATTACTAGAACTAGGATAAACGTTAGGCTTATTAATGGAATAAATCCATAGATTATACCGAGAATTATTATAACTAGCATGGAAATTATAGTTATTATAATGACGTAAATTACTAAAGATAATACCCACTCATAACTTTTAAGAGGAGATGTAGCCAATCTCTCTATTAATCTGTCCCTATAATAACCAGCTGAAACACCTATAACACCCAATATTCCATTAGACAGTGTAATAATTCCGAGCATTCCAGATATTAAGTAGTCATAGTATGTGAAATTTGATACTTTCACTACATTAAATTCTACATTACTTGATAGGCTTTGATGTAGATACTCATTAATTATTGCCTCAAGAGATGGTATGAATATTTCATTCTGTTGGCTAGTATATAAAGTGAAATTATTATTGTTAACATTAACATATATATAGTTATGTTGTAATGCATATTCAAAAGGTATACTTGTGACACCTTCGAATATTCTGGTAGTGTTTAGAAATTTTGCTAATTCATCATTACCATTAACAACTACTACAACATGGAAATAACTACTAAACCCTCCAAATACTAAGGAAAATAGTAGTGTAAGTAATAATGGGAATATAATGATCCAAAATATTACAAACCTATTTCTTAGGTTGTCTTTAATTAACGCGGATACCGTTAACAATATTCTATTTGCCATTTTCTTCCTCCAGTGAATTTATTAATTCCAAATAAGCATCCTCCAAGTTTTGAGTCTTGAATTCTTCCAATAATTGTTCTGGAGTAGAAATTTTCACTAAATTACCCTTATATAATATACCTACTCTATCAGCTAATTTTTGTGCCTCATCTAAATAATGTGTAGTTAATAGTATTGTTACTCCTGAACTCTTTATTCTCTTAAGTAATTCCCAGAATTCTCTTCTTGCCTTAGGATCTAGTCCTACAGTTGGCTCATCTAAAAATAAAATTCCTTGATTACCGGCAAATGCAGAAGCTAATCCAACCCTTCTTCTATAACCTCCGGATAAGTTTCGCATTTTTTCGTTGCTCACCTCATCTAGTTTGAACATGGATATTAGTTCATTTACCTTATTCTCTTTGCCGTTATAGAGTTTCACAAAATATTCTATATTTTCCCTTACAGTCAGATCCATAAAGCCTTGATAATCTTGCGGCATAACTCCTATATTTTCCCTTACTTTCTTGCAGTCCTCAGGAACTTTATAATCAAAGACCGATATATAGCCCTCAGAAGGTTTTAAGACGCAAGATAATACTTTTACAGTAGTAGTTTTTCCAGCTCCGTTTGGACCTAGTAAAGAGAATATCTCCCCCTTGTAAACGTTAAACGTAATTCCCTTCAGTACTTCCTTACCCTTAAAGCTCTTATGTAAGTCTCTAACTTGAATAACTATACCATTATTCATATATCCTAAAATAATTAATAATAGTTAATGTGAGTTTCGGTAAAATTCCAGTAAACAAGTTTATTAATAAATTACCCATAGGAGATTGTGAAATATGCCCTTCGATAGGCGAAGATGCTGGAGTTATAGAGCTAAATGAGAAGTATCTGATTATTCACTCAGACCCTATAACAGAAACTAGAGAAGACGCTGGATTTCTGTCAGTAGCTGTTGCCTGCAATGATATAAATATGAAAGGAGTTAAGTGTAAATGGGTTATTAACACTATACTTCTCTCTCATGTTACTCATCTGGAGAAAATAATAACTGGTATTTCAGAAGCGTGTAATATTATTGGTTGTAAGATATTAGGTGGGCATACTGAAGTTACTGATGGGATAAGCAAAGATATTGTAGTAACTACAGCATTGTCAACTAGTAACAGTTTTCTAAGCTACAACAGTGTAAAGGAGGGAATGAAAGTGATATTAGTTGGTAATCCGGGAATAGAAGGTACGTGGATTTTAGCTAAAGACTACGAGGATTTATTAATCTTAAAAGGAGTTGATAAGAAAATTATTGAGAATGCTAAAAAGTTTAGAAATGATATCATTATACAAGATAAAGCCTTGAAAGTAAAGGATTATGTAGCTGTGATGCACGATGCTACCGAAGGTGGAATCTTGCAAGCCTTATTGGAAATAGCTAAAGCTTCAAACCATAAAGTAGTAGTCGATTTAGGAAAAATTAAGCTAAGAGAGGAGACGAGAGTAATCTCTTCAGCTTTAAATATTGATCCATTAAAGTTAATATCTTCTGGCGCATTTATAGCTATTTCTGATAAGCCTGATCTGATCATAAATTCGGTGAGCGATGCTTATATAATTGGTGAAGTGTTAAATGGTGATCCGATACTTCATGTAAAAGGAGTAGGAGAATTTAATGAAGATTTTGAAGAGGAGTTAGTTAAATTTGAAAGCCGTTATAATGGCTGGAGGAAAGGGTAAGAGGATTTCTATCTATAAGCCTTTTCTTAATGTTTGTGGCAAGCCTTTAGTATCGTGGGTTTATGATGCAGCAAGTAGTATTACCAGTGAAGTTTATTTAGCAATTAGTAATCGCCATCCGCTGTTTCCTATTTTTGAGCATTCTGTCTTTAAAATATTAAATACCTATGATAATGATTACGTTGAGGATTTGATGTTAATTATCAACAAGTTAGGATTTCCACTTTTAGTATTACCTATTGATGTGGCATTCCTCACTACTGATGTTTTGCGTTACTTAATAAACTCTTGCCACGCTGATATATGCTCGCTGATATATGAGGACGATTTTTTAGGCATATCTTATTGGAGGGGAAACGATTTCAACAACTATATGAATGTTCACTTTAAAGGAAAAAAGATATATAATGTCAATACATGGGATAAGTATATTAAGGCTAATCATGAGTGTAATAAGCAGTGAAGAGGATAATAGTTCTTTCTCCATTTAGGGGTTTTTTTAGAACTATAGTATACTTCTTACTAGGTTTAATTATGGCGTTAGTCTCAGCAGGATATTTTTCTCAATTGCTAAGTACTATAGGTATAAATAGAGACGTTGCAATACTAGTTGCATTACTAATATCCTTTGTTAGTTTATTCACGAGCCCCTTAAACTTAATATTGAAGGAGGTGAAGAGAGAAGCTGAAGTTATAGAACAAGATGTTATATTCTTCTTTGGTTATCCTATATTTATACCTAGGATAACTAAGATAAGTGCTAATACGTTAATAGCGGTAAATTTTGGTGGTGCATTAATTCCCGCTACAGTTTCTATTTTTTTAGTCTATGAACTGAGGGCTTATTTATATCTTTTATTAATAAATGTGATTCTAGTCGCTCTTTTATCAAAGTTATTTTCAAGAGTAATAAGAGGAGTAGGTGTAGTAATGCATCCGCTAATTCCTAGCTTATTTTCTGTCATATTTAGTTATATTCTATTTTATAAGTTACACATACTTATTCCGCTTTCCGCCTACGTGGGAAGTGTTTTAGGGACACTTATAGGGGCTGATCTATTGAACCTTAAAAGGATAATTGATGATGCTAGACCCCAGATAATTAGTATAGGAGGCATGGGAACTTTTGATGGAATTTTTGTGTCTGGGATTATAGCCATATTCATAAGCGAGCTGTTATTATTGTAAGACTTTTTACTTAATGTTTTATTTGAAATTTGATATGAGCGAGATTTCTGAGAGGGAATTTATCTTGAAGAGATTAAAAGAAGCTGTAGATAAATTTGTGTTTAATGAAAAAACATATCTGCTAATCCCAGAAGTTAGAACCAATATAGGCTATGCCTTATCTAACGCTAAGACAATTAATGATGTTGCCGCTATACCTGGTAGGTTAACCGTAGCTTTTAATAGAGTTATCTATTGCATGCTTCCCGCATTCGGGGCATCAGATCACATTGCAAGAGTTATCTTGTCGACTATGAAATATGATAAAAATATGAGAAGTGCTATAAATTTGAAATATTATGATACTATAAGAAATAATCTCGATAAATCTAATTTATTTATTTTTGATAGGTCAACTGAGCCACATGAGGTTAAGAATAAGGAAGGAGGAAGTATGCAATTTATGATTAGTAAAGCTTTTGAGGCACTAGGTAAAGTTCCAAATTATATAATAGATTTAGGGGATTATGGTAAAGAACCCTCAGTTTTTGTAATAGATAAAGATCCTATAGAGGTTGTTGATAAATCGCTGAAATTGCTAGATTATATTAATGCATAAATTTGATGGCGTAAAATATTTAATTTTCAACAATTCCAATATTTTCTTGTTCATTATGCAACGAATATTATGCTTGTCGAATAGTTATTGTCTACTTCCCAAGCCTCAAAGTATAACATGTTAAGTAAGTATTTTCTTAAGTTCCTCCCTGCATTCACTAAGTTTATCTAGAATTTTTTGCGAATTTGATTCATTTATTTTAGTTTTATTTTCATACAAGAAGAACGCTGTTTTTAGTAACTCCTCTAATATTGGTCTAATTAAATTAGGCTTACCGCCAAATAGTAGCTCTGATTTATTCTTAACCAACTCTTCAAAATGTTTCTTGCCACTGTCTGTAATTTTGTACATTTTTTTTCCATCTCTAATTTCTACTTGTATGTAACCTGAGTCTAATAAATTTTTTAATATTGGATAAATTGATCCAGTGCTAGGTCTATAATAGCCTTGGAACTTATTTTCTATAACCTTTATTATTTCGTACGCATGCATAGGTTTTTCATTTAAACACTCCAAAACTAAGTACTTTAGAGCTCCTTTTCTTAACCTCTGAAAGTTTAACTTTGATATCACGATATAAATATAACGTATCAAAAAATTAATAATTATCTAGGAATTAGACGAGTGAACTATTCTTGCTTATGCTGTGATTGTCGTATTAAACGGATAGTATAAATTACTATTAATCATAATGAGGAAAGGTGCGTTGTAATTTATGTTTAACGTTATTGGCCTGAAGCCTATAAAGTTTACATAGTAGTACACAACCCATGTATTGTAATAGAGATCCCATATAGGGTTTGTAGTAAAATAGTCTACAAGTGGATATTCTAATTGTAAATAACCACTACTAGAAGGCAAAAATCCAGTTACAATTTGCGGATTAGTATAGTTGTTACCTACTCTCATAGCAAATCGGGATAAAGTATAGTATATATACGAGTCACTAGGATTAATTATGGTTGAATTAATTAAGTCTAATGACAAGCTTATTTGAGAATTAGGACTAATGTATACGATTATAGAACTTACTACGTTTAAGCTAACGTTAAAATACCATACATATGAATAATTAAGCAGATTTGATACAATATTTCCACTAGTGTTATAGTCTAAATTTCCTCCACTTATCATCATAACTAGCTCAGTTGATCGTGTTTCGCTTATACTTGTAATATTTATATATTCTGTAGAATTTATTTCCGTAACTTGTAGATATGGAGCAAAATATGGATAGCCAGAGGAAATTATACTAGCCTTATAGGTCGAAAATAATTCACCATTAGCCAAAGAATAATTATTATACCCGGGCAAAGCAATATTAATCAGATTTGGTCCTACACCAGTTCCTAATTCTCCTAATTCAGCTGAGCCATATTCCATATTTGTAGCTACTATATTTCCTAAGTAGGTATAATTTATAAGCTGTATAAAATCGCCTTGGTTTCCGTAATATAACACTCCATTATGTCTTGTTAAGAAGTATATCATATTATATGTTACATAACTTAATTCAATACAATAAGTTTCATACACTTTATAACCTGAGGAATATATTCCTACTTTCAAAGTAACGTTATATAACGGCACTGTGTAGTAATTTTTCTCATTAATATTAAATTCTAATGGTAAATAATATGAATATGGCACTGAGGTTCCTGCATAAACTTCTCCATTATAAGGTATCGCGATGTCAAAATAGTTAAAGGTTGTCGTCTGGTTTATTTTCAATGGAACACGCACTACTCCTTGATTTTCGCTAGTCTCCACTATGGCATTCGTTATACCATAAGGAGTATATGATGATAAACTATTTGATATCAATGTCCATTGGGAAGGATTGATATCATTACCATAAATTGCAGGTTTCACTCCAGGGCTAAGTTTACCATCTTGATTCACAATTGAAGAATATACATTGAATACTCTATAGTCTGCGATATTAGGGATAACTATTCTTTGATCGGAAATATTATACCATTGTCCATTGTTTAATACAATAATCACCCAAGGATATCCATTAAAGTTAATATAAGTTCCATCAGACGGGATAGGAAGGTTAGTACTCGTGATAGCACCGTTTGGATAAATGATATATTTAATCGAAATGGGATATGCGGTAGAAGAGAGTATTTTAGGACCATTGATTGTAGGTAATACAGTAATTGGAGCATTTTGTAGTTCACTCATCATTTGTGTATATTCTGCGTCATATATTTTAGTATTCAATGAAGTAAAATAAAGAATTAGAGCTAATGATAACGCAACTATCTGAATAACAACTATAGCTCCTAAAATTGACGAAATGCCTTTTTTCCTATTCATGCTAGTATAGTTGGTAAAAATATTGGGACAGACTACTCCGAAAATTGTGTCTCTAACTTATGTAAGATCAATATAAGGGATTGTCC
The DNA here is from genome assembly GCF_007050195.1 of Sulfolobus sp. B1. Taxonomy (NCBI): domain Archaea; kingdom Thermoproteati; phylum Thermoproteota; class Thermoprotei; order Sulfolobales; family Sulfolobaceae; genus Sulfolobus; species Sulfolobus sp. B1. The sequence goes on from NZ_QIMI01000012.1 coordinate 8,371, forward strand.
GTGCAAAGAGCGTTTCTTATTGATGTTATATAATCTAATAAATCTTTAAGTTGAAAGTAAGCCTTAACCACATTTCTCTTATCTTTTCCGATTATCATAAAATGTTTATTTCCTAAACAATACATGAGTTGAGTAGAGAGGTAATTCCCGCATATTTTTGAGTAATGTTCCTTAATGTCTTTTATACTTATATCTTTAATTAGGATATCTTCTATGTATATGGATGTTTTCTGATTCTTGAAAAAAAGTCTAGATTCTTTTATTCTCCCTAGGGAGACTAAAATAGAGGATATTCTATAATCACCATTATAAGGGATAATAATGCTTTTATATAAAATAGTATTTTTTAATACTTTGAAATTTAATTCAAAACAATTGTCTAGGACTTGATTTCCAGTCTCTATAGTCTTAAGCTTCCAGTTTAGAGTTAAACCATCTAGACTGACGATCTCACAATTCCCACATAATTTCATTTTTCTAATTTCAATTCCATTACAATAAAAAGTTTATCCCTCCAAATGTTCTTATTAAGTTACTTGTAAATCTAGTTATAATAAAAATTTTTACCTTCAATTATTAATCCGTCCAATTTTTATACAGAAATCAACAAAATAGATTCTCTCTATTTTCAATAAATGTTTATGTGATAAGGAGTTACATCTTATTTTTAAAATTTATTTGTAATACATCCTAGTATTATTACTAGGTTTTACTGTTTATTTTCCGATGATAATTTTTCCGCAACTTCAAATAAATCTGGATACATTTCTTTTAACCCCTTTTCTAAAGCCTCTTTAGCTACTCTACTCATTTTAAAACCTGGAACCGTATGGTAAAGATATTGTAGCACGAGAAACGCGGGATAACTCCACACTCCTATTTTTGGATCTTTGTTAATGTATTTCATCATTTCTACTTTAATCTTATCTTTTTCATTAAAGTTTTCAACTTTATTTTCTGTAGATTCTTTGTTCTCACCTAAGATAGGTTGAGTCTCAACGTTATTGCTCTTTCTCTTTTTCAGAATAAAGTCTAACTCGCTCATTCCTCTAACACCTTAGATAGTTGTTGAAAATACGTTACTAATTTTGGTCTCTTCACTCTAACCTCTTCATATCTCAAGGCTGGAACTCCGAGTCTAGAGGCTTCTATGAATAATCTGGACGGAGGGACGGCTATATCAGTACATTTAATTGAAATTAAATTATCTACCTTTATAGGTTTCTTAGAGAAATTAGTAATTGAGTAAGCAGTTTTTTCTAGATTTTTCAGTCTAGAGTCTAAATTTTTCATCGCCTCTAAAGATAAGGGTTGCGGTGTGACTGGTGATACTATCTTATTAGCAGTGATCATTGCAGATATGGCTAGAGTTCCTAAATTAGGAGGTGTATCTATTACTAGATAATCGAACTGATCTCCTATTTTCTTTATTTTGTTACTTATCTCGTCTACATCTCCACTTAATTCCATCTTTAATAATCCAATGTTTGCCGGGAATACTTCAACGTTAAATATGTTTACGCTTTTAGATCCTAAATCTAGTTCCTTCATTTCCCTTTTCATGCCATAAGAGACTGTAGCTCCTCCCTCAGGATCTAGATCCAGTAATGCGGTTTTTTTAACTTTACTAAGATAATAAGCTAAATTGACGGAAGTAGTGGTTTTTCCTACTCCTCCTTTTTGGTTTATTATCGTGATAATCATGTCTAGACTATTCAGTTAGTATGATTTAAAAATGAAAGTAGATGTAATACGACATCATATCTTAGCTTAGCCTCCTCTAAAACTATAATGATAATATTTATAGGTATGTTTTTTAAAAAGTATAAGCATGTACATTGAACTCTTTAATGCCATAATTTATGCGGAGGAATTCAAAAAATTGTTACTAAATCAAGATTTAGATGATCTGGAAACGGCTGCGGGTTATATTGCGTATCTTTATCCTAATATTCCGATAATAGGTAAGAATTTATGTGCTGGTTTCGTTAGAGCAGGTCTAAATGCTATTTTCAATGTGACTAATAATGGTGAGGTTATATTTCCTAAGTATAAACTATTCAAGATACCTCGGGGAGATGGTATTTGTGTAGGATGTAATAACTCACGTATAGTAATTAAGGTATCTGAAGAAGGATACGAACCCGATGATCTTCTAGAGTCTATGTCCCTTTACTCTAGAGTATTCATTAAGAGAGGATTTAAGCTGAAGAGTATGGAGAATATAAAGGAGAGACTAGATATTGAGTCTATTAGGAATAAAGCTAAAAAGGAAATACTAACCTTAATGATCAGCGCCGGTGGTACTCTTCATCACCTCTGAAAAGAGCGCGCTCATCATGATGACTAAGCCCCAGTCTGAAAGATGATGTGAAAACTTAGCCGGCTCTGATTCTTCACTCTCGTTAACTATTTTAAACTTAACTAAAATATTATGCTAAAATGAGTTCTCTTAACATATTGTCCGCCTATAACCAGCTAGATACTCTAGTCGATATAGCAAAAAAGTATTCTACCGAAATGAATCTAGTACCCGTAATTCATGCTTACTTGGAGGATAAAATAATATCAAATGTAGTAAAGAGTCTAGAAACTGTGGTAAGAAATTTATATGAGCAGTATAAATTTGAAAGAACTACGTTTATTAAGAATGCACTTAAGTCGTTAAACTTCCCTGATGAGAACTTGCCATTTTATCCATACTACACCATACCTATAAGTGAGGAAACAATAGTAAAATTTATTGATAACTCAAGTATACCACCTAAGGCCATAATTATACAAGGCGAAGTAAGATTTACATTCATGTTATATAGTTCATTTTCAGAGCTCGAAGAACATGTAAGAAACAGGCAAGATGAAGACATAATAGTTAAGTTTGAAGATGGTAAAGTGATAAAATATGATAGAAGGAGGAACATTTTTACTGATGCTAATGTTGTAAATAAGATCGTGTACTCTAAGAGCCAAGTAGCTGTGAATTTAACGTTACCAAAAAAATATTACCTAGTACCTTCCTTACTTGCGATGAATGTTATCCCTCATGGTAACAAGGTAATAATAAGAAGAAAAAATGAGGACTTAAATTTTGAGATAGTTGATGGTAAAGTGTCTGGTGAAAAAGTCATGAGCGGAGAAACTCTTAATCCCAAGTTTAAATTGGAGATATATTATGATTATAAATCAAAAAGATTGTTGAGTAAGGAAGATATAATAAAGGGTTTAATATCTAAAATAATATGACTATAGCTGTTTTATGGTGAATTTTACAACCTCATTTAACCTATTTTTCCTAAGTTGAATGAATCTAAGTGGGTCAACGTTCACAACTAAATAATTTTCCTCATTTCCAAGTTCACCAAGTATTTTTGGTAATACGATGCCAGTGTTATTATCCTTTTCTGGTACTATTACTATACTATTTCCTGTGAACTCAGGTGGGTTATATGCATTAGCGTTTACTATTCCTATTCTATTTTCAAGTACCCTTATCCTAAGATAATCTTTCCAAATTTGAATTCCCGTGCTCCTAACCTTTGATGGGACTAATACTATTTCTACTCCATTAAGGAACATCTCCCTTATAAATTCTGGAAAATCTACGTCATAACATATAGAAATTCCAAACTTAATTCCCCTATATGTAAACATTACTCCTTCATTTCCCGGGAATAATCTAGTCTTCTCTTCTTCAAATAGGTGAACTTTCTTAGAAATTCCTTTCAAATTACCTGTATCATCTATTATAGGTGAAACTACTGAGACACCATCCTCAAATGCTCCAGGTATAATGTATGCCGTATATTTTCTAGCTAAATTTTGAAATTCTGAAAGTGGTACTTCATCCAGACTTTTAGTCCATTTCTCTGGCAAAAGAACTAATTCTGCTCCTTCTTCTAATGCTTTTTCCGTTAGATTTAACGCTGATCTCGCATTAGAAGGTTGGATTACTCCAATTTTCAAGCCTCTTCTGCCTTTACTCCCTTTTTACTCTCTTCTATCTTCCTCAATTTTCTTAATATTCTTTTCTCTATCTTTTCTACAGCGTTCTTAATTGCAACTGTTGGTTCCCAATCAGTATCTTTAGCTATATAATCTCCAATTTTCGTCGTTACCTTAACGGTTGCTGTATACAATTTTTTATCGCTTTTGCTACTGCTCATTTCTTCCTTGAAAGAGACTTTAAATCCTATTACATCCGTAAGTCTTTCTATCTTACTTAAATACCTCTCTAGAATACCATCTATGTTTGCCTTAAAATCAAGGTTAGATTTTAAGGTTTGTGGAATTTTTGCCTCTATTGGTATACTCAATTGCATCTTTTCAGTAACAGCTTTGATTACATCTAAACCACTTATAACTCCGCTTACCATTTCCCCTTCCATCACTGGTAAACCTGATATATTAAATTTCAGTATTTTTGTTACTACATCTTGTAAACTATCATTACCGTTTATCGTAATTACCGGATACTTCATAATTTCTTTAATGGGCATTGCCATAACTCTTTCCTCATCTTTCATGATAGATTCTCTTTTTCTTCCACTAAAACTGTAAAGAGCGTCAACAATATCTCTGGCAGTAACTATTCCAGTCAATTTTTTCTCCTTCATTACTGGCAACCTACTAATATTGTCCCTTATCATAATCCATCTAGCTCTAGCTACAGAATCGTCTTCATTAATCACAGTAGGAGGAGACGACATATACTCTCTAGCTTTTTTATTAGGTATTTGATTTGACTTCATTAAGTAAGATAAAAGGGACTCTCTCGTAATTAACCCAAGAAATTCCCTTTTATCATTTACCACTGGTATTACCCTAGCCTTGCTTGTGTAAAATTTTGTAATTATTTTATCTATACTATCATTTATATTTACTGAAATAATCGGGTTCATTATGTTTATTACTTTAGTCTCTAGACTCACTCTTCTAGACAGAAGATCTTTATAAGAAATTAATCCTAACAATTTCTTATCCTTTACCACCGGGATAGTCCACATCTTAGTTTCCTTCATTTTAGAGATGATATCGTTTAATTTATCCATAGCATGAGCAATATATTCAGGTCTTATAATCAAAGAATCTTCTATCATACTAGATAAGTATTTTAAATTGAAAAATAAAAAAGTATTGATAGCGATTGCATAGGACAGCCTTTGTTTGGAGTGATGATTATTATAAATATTCATTTCCGGACGATCATCCGTTTAAATCGCTGAGGGAAAGTATGGCTAAAAGGTATTTAGAGGACAGAGGAGCATTTCATTATATAGACATAGTGAGTCCGCAATTGGTCTCAGATGATATATTACAGATAGTACACTCTAGAGAATATATAGAATTCGTTAGAAAGAAGAGTCTAGAGGGAATAGGGTATTTAGACGAGGGAGATACTCCCGCGTTTAAAGGTATATATGAAGCATCATTAGTTAGGATAAGTGGAAGCGTTACAGCACTTAATCTCTTGCTTAATGGAGAATATGAGCACACTATAAATATTGGAGGGGGATTTCATCATGCAAAGAGAAATAAAGCAGGAGGGTTTTGTGTATTTAACGATGTTGCGTTAGTAGCTAAATTAGCGGAGAACAAACTCTCTAAGATAGCTATAGTAGATATTGATGGACATCATGGCGATGGCACTCAAGAGCTACTTTATGATGACGATAAGGTATTAAAAATTTCTTTACATATGTATCATCCTAATTTTTTCCCTGGAAGCGGAAGTGTCAATGAGATAGGGACGGGAAAGGCTAGTGGATATACTGTAAATGTCCCTTTACCTCCAGGTACTGGTGATGACGGATATCTTCTAGCTTTTAATGAGGTAGTCGTGCCTATATTAGAAAGATATAAGCCAGAAGTGATAATTCTCATGGAAGGGGGGGATTCACATTTTGATGATCCCCTAGTAGAGTTAAAATTATCTACATACGGATATCTCGATGTGGTTACTAAGGTTCACAATATAGCTCATAGATATGCTGGAGGAAAATTATTAATGTTAGGAGGAGGTGGCTATAACTATGACGCAACTGCCAGAACCTGGGTTTTATCTATAGCTCAAATAGCTGATATTTATGACGCTGAGTATGAACTTTTGCATGATCAATACCATACTAAATCATCATCTTTTGTAATGGATAGAATCAAAGATATAATAAGCCAATTAAAGAAAATCCATTCACTTGATTAATATTATTGAAGAGGCTTTTCTAACTTTCTCTAATGCGTCTTCTACACTATTCCCAGTAGCTAAAACCAGACCCATTCTTCTCTTATCATAAGTCACAGGTTTTCCAAATAGTCTTATTTGAACACCAGAAATCTCTAACGCTTTCTCTACATTTATGTATTTTGGACCCCATATATCGTCACGTGGAGCTAAGATGACATGGGCTGCAGCTGGAGATACTAATTTTACATCTGGTGTAGGTAATCCAAGAGCACTTCTAATATGTATCTGAAATTCATTAATATCGCTACTGGCAAGCGTGACTAAACCAGTATCATGAGGTCTAGGAGCTACTTCACTGAATAGTACTCTATCCTCTGTCACGATTATTTCTACCCCGTATATTCCGAAACCTCCTAATTCTTCAACTATTTTATACGCAATTTCTCTCGATTTTTCCTTAACATTCTGAGGAACGGTAGAAGGATGCCATGATTCGACGTAATAATAACTAGGTCTCTTATGCTCTATTGGTTCTATGGTTTTAGTTACTATATTACCAGATGAGGAATAATATCTATACGTTAATACAGTAAGCTCTGTGTTTATCTTAACGTATTCCTCTACTATTACTTTTCTACTTTTACCTCTTGCATGTGAAATGGATTCCTTGTAAGCTTTTTCTACATCTTCTTCTCGCTCTACTAAAACATGACCGTGACCACTGGAGCTCATTTCAGGTTTAATAAGACAAGGAAATCCAATATCCTTACACGCCTTTTTAACCTCTTCTTCATTCTCTGCGAAAGCATACTTAGTGGTAGGTAATTTTAGTTTTTCTGAAGCTAACCTTCTAAGTTCTATTCTATTCATACATACTTTAACTGCATTTGCGTTAGGAGCCACTTTATAACCAGAGTTCTCTAGTTCAATTAGAGCATCAGTGTTAATTGCCTCTATTTCAGCTATTATCGCATCAGGCTCTTCTCTCTTGACTATTGCTTTTATTGCATTAGGATTCAACATGTCGATGACGTATTTTCTATGTGCTACATGCATTGCTGGAGCTAAACCATATCTATCGACTGCAATAGTCTCTATTCCCATTCTTTGCGCCTCTATTACCATTTCCTTTCCTAACTCTCCGCTTCCTAAAAGTAGAACCTTCTTAGCCCCTTCAAATAATGGAGTCCCTATTTCCATATGGCATTTATTTTGAGCTAGATAATAAACTTTCCAGAACCAAATAGAACCTCTGTTTCTCCTTAAGAAGATTAAAGAAACACAGCCAATTCCTCGGAACTCTACACTCTCCAGTAAATGGGAATACGACTATTCCTTTCTTGAAATACTTCGAATAATCTAGAGTCTGTTGATAGTTGTTTTTACTCACCTTAGCCTCTACTACTACCTTATTTTCTACTATAAAGTCTGGCCTATTTGACCATCTAGTAAATGTAAAGCTATATAATGTAGGGTAGAGTTCTTTTTGTCTAGTAACTTTATACTTACTAGAAAGTAGAGTATAGACATAATCTTCGAAAATTTTTCCCATTAGTTTATTTAACATCAGTATCCTTTGGTTAAAGTTGGGGTAAGCTAAGATAGTTCTCTCATCGATATTCATTCCCACTAAATTAGCTAAGTATCTTAGTTTATCGAGAAGCTTACCCTCATCTTTCAAATATTTAAATTTTACATCTTTCAGTTCATTTCCCTTATCGTCATATATCATTATTAAATTGTTCTCTAAAAATATTGTAATATTGCCATTTTCATCTGGAACTAGATAACCATCGCTTAGCTTGTACTTGTAAATTCTCATTATTCAAAAAATGCTGGGTTAATTTTTAAATACTTACCCAACATCTATCTAAGATGATAATTAGTATTAAAGATATCATTTGGGGAATCGTACTGACTTTATGGGTAGCTTTCGTAACACTTTATATATCTAAACTGATTTCTAAAAAATTTGGGGTTTATGTTACAAGAAAGGTAATTCATATGTTAGGGGGCGGAGTAGTAGCTGCTCTTTCACCTATAGTGTTTAATTCACCTATAGTACCTATAATCACCTCATACCTGCTAATGCTATACCTAATCCTAATAAGGATTAGGAGGAGGGAGATGAGGTGGTTCATGGAAAAGGAGAATCTAGGAGAAATATACTTTACTTTCTCTTTTGGAACAATTTTATTAATAATGTTTATATTAGATCACAATTACTGGCAAAATAACTCCGTTTACATAGCAATACTTCCTTTACTTTTCATGTCCTTTGGTGATGGAATAACTGGTATAATAAGGAATGCTGTATATAAAAGGAGAGTTAAAGGTTTATGGGGTTCATTAGGTATGCTAGTTTTCTGCTCGGTCCTAGGCTATTTAGTTTTCGGGATAATAGGTATAATAGCCGGAGTAATAGCAACGATCATGGAAATAGTTCCTATAGTTGACGATAATATTTCGGTTCCTTTTGCCTCTTTTATTTTTCTCTACTTATTTATAAAGATCATTTAATTTCATGTATTCTCTTATATCCAATATTCTTACTTTTAAGTCACTTACATTTATTATCATAATTCCGTCTAATTTAACGTCTTTAACTTGAATATCGTTTATATCAATTACTTTATTATTTTTTCTCGCCATAGTAATCAACGCTTTTATTCTCTTTTCTTGGTCTAATTCAAATAACTCCTTAGGTATAGGAGGTAGGTAAAAAGATGGAACTGCTATATAAAATTTAGAGGTAAAATTGCTATATCTTAGTATTTTTAAAGCTAATTTATTTCTTAGATATTCTTCCGGATTAAGCGCGATCGAATTAGGGACATAACCATATTCCACTTCTATACCGATTTCATCATCCTTCACCGCATAAACGTCAAATAATCTATTTCGCTTTTCATATTCAACGAAGACCCTATACCCTAGACTCTTTAAGTAAGCTGAAAGTATCATCTGAATACTCGAATTATTTATATTAGTCAGACCTAGCTCATAATATTGAATTAGTCTGTTTTTTATATCGTTAAGACTGATATTACTATAATTTTTCATTAATCTACTTTCTAATATTTCAATATCTTTTATGAAAAATTCTTTACTATTTGACTTCATCTCAATCAACCTCAGTGAGGGGAATGGTCTTCACAACTCAGTAAACCGTCACTTCATCATACTTAGATAGATTAATTATCTCAATAATAAAAATTCTAATTATGCTCTCATGGCTAATAGGTTCACCATCTCCTCCTTGGACTGACTTAGATGAAATTTTTGAAGATTATCGTAATGTAGCGATATACGTTGACGAACAAGAAATTATACAACTAGTAAAAGTTAGTGATATAGATGATTTTTATTCTCAATTTTCAGTTTTAATACATCCTAAATATTTTAAAAAATATAAATTATATTATTTAAAAATGGAAAAATATGTAGCGTTTCCTACGATGTCAGAAAATATAATAAAGTTTCTAGTTAATTTGAAAGGCTGGAGAGGAATTAGATATTACTATAATGATGAGTTCTTAGGTGGGTGGATTTTATATGATTGTGAAAGATGTAAAGAGAAACAAAGAATTCATTTGAGTTTTAAAGAAGAAGAACACTCTGTCAGCGAGGTGATTAATTTTCATTTAAAAATCTATAATTCATGAGGTTCTTTACCTATTTCGAAATCATCATTAAATTTGCTGAATCTATCTATTCGATACTCTTTATAATTATCTACCTCCTTGTTAGTCAATATCTCTTCGCTTAAAACAGTAGCCAACCCCGGTCCTACTTCAGCACCATATCCATTAAATCCACCGATATAGTATACGTTTTCAGCAACTTTGCCATAAGCAGGTCTCATGTCAATAGTGGCTTCGCAGAAATTACCACTTGTATATAGCTCTTTCACAAATCCTAACCTGTTTGAAATCTTTTGGAGAACCTCTTCTTTATCTGTTATACAAACCTTATTGTATGGTGGTGATTCGATAATTTTCCCATCACCCGCTATAGCGAAGGGAAGCCCTAAGCCGATTATAGGTCTAGAATAGAAATAATTAACATAATCGTATATAATAAACTTTCCAACCTGCCTTTTATTAGATATTATTGACATAGCCCAACAATAGTATGTCTTGACAGGTAAACTAACATTTATTATATACTTACTCCATGCACCTGCAGCTAAAATTATAATATCAGCTTCATGTGTTGAGTTTCCTATCTTCAAAAAGCCTTTATTATTCTTTACTTCTATACGAGGATTAGTGATTATCCTTTCAGTTAGGTTAATTAGTCCGCTTATCGAAACTAGTCTATCGCCTCCTATAGCCTCAATGGCATTAGTATTTAGCCAGTCAACATATTTCTCATTTAACTCAACGCCAACTGAGTTCCATAGATTCAAGAGTCTAGAGTCTACCTTACCTATAGTATAAGATATAAAATCTCTATATGATATCTTAAATTTTCTATAGAAATCTAGAGACAATTTAGCTAACTCTACATCCTTATCCTTTAATAACAATGAATGAATTAAGGTTGGAAAAGGTCTCCTTTTAACGTTAGAGTCAATTAAGATGACGTTAAAACCGTTTTTCTTTAAAATAAGGTAAAGCGAACTGCCAGTAATTCCACCACCTACTATTATAATCCTCAAAGCAAGTTAGTCATAAATTTGTAGTTTTTATTAAAATTAACTATGAAGCAAATAGTGGAAGGGTATTTTTTAAAGTATGGAAACGCCATTTGGGCTGTTAAAGGTTGTTTTCACCCTGATGGGTATGCCGTAGCATTACCTAGAATGTATAACGGAATAAAAATTAAGAGGTTGAACGACGCTTTAGAACTAGCTAAGAAAAATTTCCCTCACTTAATTAGATATGTAAAAGAACTAGGTTTTGAAGTACCTCTTGTTCCCTTAAAGGACAGTGAAATTCTCGATCCCTTTTCCGTTAGTGTTAATGACAACATTTTATTGGAATTTATGAAATATTTTGACGAAAAGTTAGGGGTGACTGGTAGTTACTTGTACCAAAGAAAAGGGAAAGATTTAGACTTTCTAAGTTTTAACAAATCTCATTACTTAACGTTAAAGATACTTAGGGAAAGGAACATTACAAAACCTTTAAACTTCGTTGAAGAGTCTGAAGTAGAGAGTCTGGACTATAATAGCTTCAAAATTTTGAAAAATAAAAGAGTATTGGAAGGTATTTTTATTGATAAACAGTACACTTTTAAGATTGTTGAATGTGAAGACTTTGGCTCTGTAATTGATTCTAGGAGTTTTAAGGGAAGAGTGAAGATAATGAAAAGTGTTAAACCTTATTCGATTCCAGTTAAGTATTTAGGCAAAGATGAAAACGGTAATGAGTATATACTAACTAGTTTTAGAATAAGATTCACTGAAATTCCTGAGAGCACAGTTTTATACATTAATGGTAGTGTCCTAATAAGGGATAACTTTCTAGATTTAGATTTGGACATCGCTAAAGAAGTACATTTACTTTAATATCCTTAGATTTCTGACTTCCTCTCCCGCCATAAATATCCAAGCTTTCCTCATTTTGTAAGATTTTAAAAGGTTTTATTATAGCTGATTAATTTAAAATTAATCTGTTAGAGTTTCTTATGTACGGATAAAATTTTAGTTAGCAAAATTATTATAAATATCAAATATAATTTATAAATCTAATATAAATCACCACGGATAATCATCATGATATGATAAAATATCCAATCATTTACACAGTATTTATATTACTTTTACCTAAAATGTGATTATATGACAGCCCATAAGGAACATAGGTTACATGCTCCGAAGAACATAAATTTCTACGTGATCACTATAAGTACTTCTAGGTATGAAAAATTGATAAGAAAAGAGCCAGTTGTTGATGAGTCTGGAGACATAATAAAACAACTAATTATAAGTTCTGGATATACTGTGGTTGGATACGATTTGATACCCGACGATAAGATTAAAATACTTAAGGCATTTGTTTTAGCTCTTGAAAACCCACAAGTGGATGTGATTATTTCAACCGGTGGTACTGGTTATTCATTAACTGATGTCACAGTAGAGACTATTAGACCATTATTTGATAGAGAAATTGAGGGCTTTTCCGATATATTTAGGTTGGTAAGTTATAATGATCCAGAAGTCAAGTCTGCCTCTTATCTGACTAAAGCTACTGCTGGCATAATCGGCGATAAAATACTGTATCTACTACCAGGATCACCAGACGCTGTAAAGTTGGCAATGAAAGAATTAATATTACCCGAAATCGGTCATTTAATTTACATAGCTAGGAGAAAATAATCTTCTCTATCTCACTTACTATAATTTTTTTCAGATTTTCATCTATATTATCTAATTTTTGTGCAAAGAAGTAAAATGTAATCAGATTCTCAAAACTCTCATCCTTTATCACACTATTAACTATTGATGAGTATAAATTCTCGTAAATCATATTATCTATCCCACTATACCAATTTATATCCTCTAAAACATCACCTACATCATTTATAGACTGTTTAATCCTATCGAGAATTTTGTTTGCTATATTGTGATCTGAATTGTAATTTAATATGTCTAATGGTGTAGGAATTCCAAGCTCCTTGCCAGTTAATGGACACAATGTAATTTTATTTTTAATTTCCTTGTTGATGTTATCTTTTCCATTTAATAAATTCAAAAATGCATTACTACAAACGATTTTATTTGTTTTTACGTCAGATCTTAATAGGCAAGGAACGTGAACATCATCTATATTTATATTAAGTTCTTCCAAGATTAATGTTTGTATATTATAAATATCTACTATATTCTTTGCCAATAATCTCTTCAAGTAAAAATATTCTTCTGGTGAGATCACGTAAATCTCTTTCACTCCTTCCAATTCCTTAAGGTTTATCTCGTTTTTAACTATTTTAGAAAAATTATAGGGCAAATAAATTATTCCTATCTTCTTTCCTTTTCTTACTAGATATATTATCGACTTTATTATTAAGTCGTAAAAGCCTTCACTAATTGGTGTAATTACCAAGACAGACGACTTAGGTTTAATGACACTAATTATATAGTTAGGATTTATTTCTCTTAAGCTAGAATTTTTTCTTAATTCTGAGGTTATATCTAGTTTCATTGGGCAAACTTCTTCACATAAACCGCATAGGTGGCAATTGGCTATGTCTCCAACTTGGTTAAAATATGAAAATGAATAAAATCCAAGCGGAGTGTAAAAAATGTCATTATTTTGCTTACCGTAAGGGCAGACGGTAATACAGTTTCCGCAAAGTATGCATCCCTTAAATAGATTTTCGTTCTCTAGAGTCGAGTAATCTAGACTCTTTTCTAAACCTACTATTGGTTTATCAGAATAGATGGAGTAAGCTATTTTATTTTTTCTAAATCGAATTATTGAGAATTTTGATTCATAAATCTTTTTAATAATTTCATCAAATTTAATAAAATCTAGATATCCAAAATACCAAAATTTATACGCCAAACTATCATATTCGATTTTATTGATATCATTAAAATCATTAATAAAATTTTTTACTAATCCTTCTCTTATTTTCGGATAAGAAACTGACAAATAAATTTCCTCATCTTTTTTTATTATGCTAACATCTCTAAAAGGAGGAATTCCACCGGCGTACCATTTTCTAACTATATCGAATAAATTTTCCAATTTAGTATCATATTTTACCTTATGCGCTATTTCCCTAATCTCTTTCCTAATATATACATTTATGATTATTCCTCCGTTGTATTTTCCGAGGTAAGGATTTTGATTGCCAATCGCATCAACTTCTACTTTGTCCCTTATTTCTCCAAATTCATTAAAACCAAATATCGGGTCATTAAAATATACTGAGCCAGCTACACTAAAATCAAGGTTAGACCATAATTCAACGTTATACTTTATTATATCTCTCCATCTTGTTCCACCCTTGACCTTAACCTTATCTCCTAAATCCTCTACACCTACATAGTCGGTAAAGTCCACAACGTACTCTCCTTCTACACCCCTAAAATATTCATATCGCGGAACACTCTTACTTGTAATATTAATTCCGTCCCTATACTTTATTACATTTTTTATCTCCGTATTACCTACTTTAGTTGGTTTTAGTATTCTATAAAAGTTCTCATGCAATTGGACTTCCCTCCACGCTTTCTGATCTTTTATTTAATTTCCCTTCTATCACATCATTTATTAATCTAAATGATTTTCTTCTAGATAAAAATTTATTATTATTACCACAATATGGGCTATAAACGCAATTAGGGCAACCATCTTCACAGCTGCAACTTTTTACAATATCTAAAGAAATCTCGTAAGCTTGTTCTAATCTTTCAAAAAGTAGTTTTGCAACCCCAGTACCACCAATTGCTGAGTCATAAATAACTACATGGCCACTAGGAAAACTAATTCCGCCTAAATCAGTTAGCGAAGCCCCGGCAACAACTCTAGCTGAGGATATTAAAACATGTTCAGTAGCATGATAAGCTTCCATGTGATCAATTAAATTAAAATCATCAACTAAGGGATGGTGAATCATTAGCCCTTTAGTTACATAAGTAAAATTAATAGGTTCATTATAGGTATATTCGTTTTTAGTTTTCTCCTTTCTTGTAGAATAGATATCATAAGTCAAATAGCCTAAAACTGACATGAGGAGTTTCATATCACCGTATTCCACCTTGACACCATAGACTTCTCTTTCGTCTTTTTTATGAAATTCTAACAAATCCATAGTGTAAAGTGGCTTAGTATAATAGGGCAAATCGTTATTCATTCTCTTTACTTTAGCAATTAACGAATTTAAATTTAATTCTTCTACAAGATAAGTTTTCTTAGATATTAAATATATTGCATTAGGATATAGATCATGTAAAGCTTGAGGTAACTCTCTCTCACCTATTTTCTTATCTTTTTCATAGATTCTAATTATAGGACCAATACTTCTTAATGACGTTGATGATACGAATTTTCTCGTATTATGAGTAGCGTAAACGTAAGAATTTATTATTTTAGCCATACCTTCTTCATTAAGTACCTTATAAGCCCTTCTCCATAGTTCCGGTAACTTATCCAAATTCACTCTGAATTTTTCAGCCAGATAAGCAGCAGCATGAATCTTTAGCACTTCCAAATTAGTACGGTCAAAAGTAAGAGAGTTTATTTGTCTTTCAAAGAATTCTTTCGGATGTCTTAAATAATAACTATCTATAGGATCTTCCCCTAGTATTGTAAATATCAACGCTACTTTATTTCTCCTCCCTGCTCTACCCGCTCTTTGAAGATATTTAGTGAAGTTGGGCGGATTCTCAGCCATTATTACTGCATCAATTGCACCTATATCTAAGCCTAATTCCAGCGTAGGAGTGGCTACCACACCATCTATTTTTCCAGATCTCAATTTCTCCTCAGTGCTTATTCTCTCCTCAACATTTAGTCCAGCTCTATGAACCTCTAGATTTATCCCAAATTTATCAGCTATTTTAGCGACCAGCTCAGACATCTGCTGAGAATCTGTAAATATGAGCACCTTTAGCCCCTTTTTAATTAAAATAGCAGATAGGAAAGCAGACAATGTCCACCTACTAGCCCCTTTACTATTTATTAGTGAGTGTATTGCTACACCCCTTCTTCGTTTACTACCTTCTATTATATCTCCTT
>NZ_QIMI01000129.1:0-4527 GCF_007050195.1 Sulfolobus sp. B1
GCTGGAGTAGAAATAAAAGATGTGAAAGAAGGGGAAGTCGATAATTATGGCAAGGTTAAAATAAGGACGTTATATAATGGAATATGCGGAACTGACAGAGAAATAGTGAATGGAAAGCTGACTTTAAGTAACTTACCTCAAGGAAAAAACTTTTTGGTTTTAGGTCATGAGGCTATTGGTGTTGTTGAGGAGTCTTGTTGTGGTTTTTCTCAAGGGGAGTTGGTTATGCCTGTTAATAGGAGGGGTTGTGGTGTTTGCAGGAATTGTTTAGCGGGTAGACCAGATTTCTGCGAAACTGGCAAATTCGTTGAGGCTGGAATTCATGGTATAGATGGTTTTATGCGTGAGTTTTGGTTTGATGATGTTAGGTATCTTGTTAGGGTTCCTAGGGCTTTGGAGGATGTTGGTATTTTGGCTCAGCCTTTGGCTGATGTTGTGAAGAGTGTTGAGGAGATGTTGAGTGTTCAGAGGAGGGTTCCTTTGTGGAGTTGTGATGATGGTACTTTGAATTGTAGGAGGGCTTTGGTTGTTGGTACTGGTCCTATTGGTATTTTGTTTAGTTTAGCCTTGAGGACTGTTGGTTTAGAAGTATGGATGAGCAATAGGAGAGATCCCAGCGAGACTGAGCAGATATTTATCGAGGAAACTAAAACGAATTATTTCAACTCGTCTAATGGCTATGATAAGCTGAGGGAATCCATCGGTAAGTTTGACGTTATAATTGACGCTACTGGAGCTGATGCATCACTAATAAATAATTTATTGCCATTATTGAACAGAAACGGAGTATTAGGTTTGTTTGGCTTTTCAGTATCTGGGACATTTTCGATAAATTATAATATGTTACAAGACATCATTCACGCAAACAAAGTAATTATAGGGCTAGTTAACGGTCAAAAGCCTCATTTTGAACAAGCATTGGTTCACTTGGCTTCGTGGAAGACGTTGTATCCAAAATCATCAAAATTGTTAATTACTAAGACAATAAGTATTAACGATGAGAAAGAGGTTTTGAAAACATTAAAGGAGAAAGAACACGGGGAGATAAAGATAAGAATATTATGGGAATAATTGAAATTTCAATCAAGAATTTTTTTAAGTAAATTTTCCTCATTCTATTAGTTCGAAATTCCCTAAGATTTTATAAGTTTCTAGTTATATCTTCCTATTGTTTTATGGTGTTAAATATACTAAAATAGTTTCATTATAAATCTAAGTTGATATATATTATGTTTAAATGTCAAACTTTTGGAAACCTTTTTATATTTTCCCATACATTATATGTATAGGGAAATGATAAGGCTGGATATACTATTTTATTTATTGATCTCCACTATTATCTCAATCGCAACTATAATTTACATAAGCTTTACTGTTCCCTTAGCGTTTTCATATAGGCAAAAATTTTCTTCAAGTAAAGTAAATAAAAATGACATAACTGCTTTGATACCAGTGTATAATGAGAACGTTAATACTTTTAAAGAAGTAATTAATTCCGTAAAGGAGAATGGAATTAATTTTATAGTAGTTGGAGACGGATGTGATCAGCCCTATAGAGAGATTGTGGAATCGTCTGGCGGTGTTTTTATTGGATTAGCTAAGAACGGTGGGAAGAGGAATGCAATAAGGGAAGGATTCAAGTATGTTAAGACTCCTTATGTATTACTACTTGATAGCGATACTGTACTCCCAAAGGGAGCAATTGAGAAGTTATCTTCTAAACTAGATGATAAAGTAGTAGCAGTTAGCCCGGAGATAAGGGTAATGCCAGGGAAGGATAAAAATGTATATTATATTAGCGAGATGATGCAAAGATTAAGAGAGTTAAGTTATAGAGCATTGCAGAAAGTAGGTAGTATAGTGTCATTAAATGGTCAGTGTATCTTAGTAAAAACTGAGGTCATAAGACCTTTAATTGAATCTGGTGATTTCAAGAGTGTTAAACTTTGGAGGTTTACTACAATTTTAGGAGATGATAGGCAAATAACTAATTACATCTACTCTAAAGGATATAAGGCAATAGTAACCAGTGAAGTAATGGTGAAAACTAAGGCACCTGATAATTTAAAGGGATTATTAAGACAGTTAGTGAGGTGGTATAGATCGAATAATTTCTTCTTGATAAAGGAGCTCACTGATGGAACTCTCATGAAGAAGGGGTTCTTTTACGCGTTTACTTTACTTTATTGGTATACGCTTCCATTGCTTAGCTTAAGCAATTATTTATTATACACTGAAATAGTAATGAGGCATATACTTACCCATTGGAATATTATCGTTAAAGTAATAACTAGGGATCCAATTAAATTCATAGAATATGTTATAGTGAGAAGGATAAATAATGTATTTAACTTAGATCCATCTCCTGTTACAAGAGAAATTAGTAAACTATCACATCTTTCACCTAACTTTTATCATCATTATTTTTACCATCGCCACATATTAGTTATAAATCAAAAGCCATTAGATGTAAATATAATATTCTTCTATTACTTCTATAATTTCCATAACCTCGTGGGGGAAATATCTACTATTGTTTCAATTATTATGATTCTTACAATTATTTTATATACTAAAAAGAGTTTTAGGGAATTCACAATAGGAATGCTTGCCTTTCCCCTAATGTTCTTCGCTGACATTTTTGCCTTATTTACTATCTGGAAGCAGAAAAAATGGTCTGGTCGTAGTTAGTTTTTTAATTAAAAATTGTGTAATTTATTAGATAAAATGTAGACAAAAGAATAGATTTTTTACTTTTCTAAGCGGTGTGATAAAGAGTGAATAGAAAAAATGGCATATCTATTTAAAGAAGGCACGCAAAGGTCATCTGGAAATGACGTAATACTAAATAACATAGCTGTAGCTAAAATATTGTCAGAAATGTTAAAGTCTAGCTTAGGACCTAAGGGTTTAGACAAGATGTTGATAGAGGGTCAAGATATAACTATTACCAACGACGGAGCTACAATAGTAAAGAATATGGAAGTGGAACATCCTACTGCAAAAATTCTAATAGAAACTGCTAAAACGTTAGATTCAGAGGTGGGTGACGGGACTACATCAGTTGTGGTATTAGCAGGTTTATTACTTGAAAAAGCTGAAGACTTGATAAACCAAAAGATACACCCCACGACTATAATTGAAGGATACAGATTAGCACTTAATGAATCCTTGAAAGTTCTTAAAGAGATTTCAGATAAGATAACGCCAGAAAACAGAAAAGCACTTCACGATTTAATTTACACAACATTATCCAGCAAATTCTTCTCTACAGAAAGTACATTAGAGAAAATAATAGGATTAGTAATAGAGGCGTCGTTAGCTGTCTTAGATAAAAGAGATGGACAGTACAACCTTGATATAAAGAACATAAAAACTGTGAAAATAAATAGTGGAGAATTTGATGATAGTGAGTTATTTAATGGCGTTGTTTTAGACAAGGAACCAGCTAATGAGAACATGCCAAAGTTTCTAGAAAACGTTAAAATATTACTGATAGATTTCCCATTAAAGTTAGAGAAAACCGAGATCAACATGAAATTAGGCATAACTGATCCAACGCAGATGAAAGCTTATTTGGATGAACAAACAGCCTACATAAAACAGCTAGTAGATAAGATAAAAAGTCTAGGAGCTAAAGTTGTAATAAGTCAAAAGGATATTGATGAAGTAGCTTCATATCTAATGGCAAAGAACGGAATTATAGCTGTGAAAAACGTTAAAAGAAGCGATATTGAACTACTAAGTAGGGCTACGGGAGCAAGAATAGTAAGTAGTATTAAAGATGTAAGTGAGAGCGACCTAGGGGAAGTTAAAGTAATTGAATTGAGAAATCTAGGTAAGAATAAGTTCCTCTTCATAAAGTCGGACAAGGCTAAAGCTGTGACTGTTATAATAAGAGGGTCTAGCAGTTTATTAACTGATGAAGCTGAGAGGAGTTTAAACGATGCATTTAACTCAGTCAGAAATTTACTACTCGAACCGTATATATTACCGGGTGGGGGTGCTGTTGAAGAAGAATTAGCGTTGAAGTTGAAGGAAAGTGCGAACAAGATTAAAGGTAAGGAACAGATTGCCTTTAATGCCTTTGCAGATGCTCTAGAAGAATACGTAGTTACTTTGGCTAACACAGCAGGCATGGATCCAACAAACACATTAGTGGAAATAAGGAGCAAACATGCCAAAGGTTTGAAAAACGCTGGAATCGACGTAATTAAAGGTCAAATTAATGATAATATGTACGATTTAAAGGTCATCGATTCCTTAAGAGTTAAGGAGCAAGTAATAAAAAGCGCTACAGAGGCTGCTACAGCAGTTTTAAAAATAGATGACGTAATAGCAGCTGCTCCTGCTAAACAACAACCACAACAACAACCGTACATGGGTTGAAAAGTTAAGATATGAGTTAATATTTTTATGTCATATTATATATCATATGGAGCTTAAGATAACTGATTTTAAGGTTTTTACGACTCAAGCTAATTTTGAGTGGACTTTTGTTAAAGTGTATTCTAAAGACCTTTATGG
>NZ_QIMI01000130.1:0-4385 GCF_007050195.1 Sulfolobus sp. B1
ATACAGTATGTAATAACAATGAAGGCAGCAATTCTCCATAAATATAATGAACCACTAGTGATTGAGGATAGCGTAGAAATTGATCAACCTAAGAGAGGAGAAGTGAGGATAAAAGTGACGGCAACCGGGCTATGCCACTCTGATGTTAATGTATTTGAGGGGAAGACTCCAGTACCAACACCAGTAATAGCAGGGCATGAAATCTCAGGAGTAGTAGAAGAAATAGGTGAGGGGATCACAAACCTTAAACGAGGAGATAGAGTAGTTTCATCATTTGTACATCCTTGTGGTCAATGTAAAAATTGTATAACAGGTAATGAGAACTTGTGTGAGAACTTTGCTAAGACTAGACTAAATGGCACTATGCTAGATGGAACCACTAGAGTGCGTTACAGAGATGGAAGAGCCATAAGAACATTCCTAGGAGGTGGATTTGCTGAGTACGCCGTTTTACCACAAACGGCTTTGAATAAAGTTCCTGAAGATATGGATCTAAAGAAAATAGCAGTATTAGGTTGTGCAGGCTTAACGGCATATGGGGCTGTAAATATAGCTAAGGTTGAACCTGGAGAGAGCGTAGCAGTTATTGGTGTAGGTGGTGTAGGTTTATCTATAATTCAGATGCTAAAGTCCATAGGAGCTGGAAGGATAATAGGAGTAGGAACTAAGAAATGGAAACTTGAGAAAGCTTTAGAAATTGGCGCTACGGATGTGATCAACTCAAAGGAGACCGATGCAGCCAAGACAATTAAGGAAATAACTAATGGTGGACCAGATATCGTGATAGAAGCAGCAGGAACTCAAGAAACTATAAGAATGGCTATAGAATCAGTGAGAGTTGGTGGAAGAGTAATCTTAGTTGGACTACCACCTACTACCTCTGAAATCCCATTAAGGATAGCTATGATAGTAAGAAACGGGATAAGAATAATAGGTAGTTATGGAGCTAGACCTAGAATAGATATGCCTAGGTTATTACAGTTAGTTAAACTAGGCAAATATGACCCCACTTCCTTGGTTACTGGCACATTTAAGTTAGAAGAAATTAACGAGGCTGTTAAGCTATTGGAAGAGGGAGAGGCTATAAGGAGCTTAATTGTACCCGATTAATAAGGTGGTGGAAATCTAGCATTTTTCCTTGCAATTATGAACATAATTAGATATATTATAAGTAATATAATTGTGAAGATAACGCCTACTATCACTAGGTTACCTAAAACTGAGGAAGGAACATTTCCGAAAGCTATTGGTATAGGTCCAATTAAGATTAGTCCTGCAAATTGCGGACTGCTAGTAGCTGAAGTGGATTGGGTTGTGGCATACGGTGGAGACAAAATACTAGCGAATACTAGGAGAAAACCAATAAACATTAGTATGATAGAAGCAACAATTAATTTCATATTTTAAAACTTGAACATGAGGTTAAAAGTTTTGCACCAGTGATCAAGATGTATGAAGGGGAGATTATATCGATAACATCCTCGAATAAAGAAAAAATAACTGAAATAGCTAATAAATTGGGAAAACTCCATGAAAATGCAAAATTCAAAATATACTATAGAAAGAGGGGAGAGTATATAAGGTCAATTCTTGTTTCCTTGGATTATCCGGACAAGTTCTTGGACAGTGCTGAGCTAATATCGCTCTCTTCCCTTTCGATCCTTTATCTGCCAGAAAATCTGTCATGGCAAGACGGTGAATTGGCAATGTTAGTAGACTCACTTAATATTAAAAACAAGATTGTAATAAGTGATCTTGAAGAAAGAAAATTGAACTCTATTCTTTCTCCTCTAAGTTCGTTCAAAAACTTTAAGTTAACTAATGATATCTCGGATTTGGAGGAGTCTAAGGAAAAGGATTTGGGTATAGTTTACATTGATAGAGTATTCACAGTTAAAGGAGTAGGAACTGTAGTCACTGGCTTTTCCTACACTAAGGTTGAGGCTCACGATAAATTATTAGCACTGCCATATAATAAAGAGGTGGAAATAAAGAGTATTCAAGTTCTTGACGAGGATGTTAACTCAGTGGGGAGTGGAGTTAGAGTGGGCTTCGCTTTAAGGAACGTAAAAGAGGATGAGATAAAAGATCTTATGTACTTAATAAAGCCTAATGTTAAGGTAGATAATAAGATTGAGGGAAAATTGACCAAATATCCTTGGTCGACCTTCAACGAAGGACAAAACCATGTATTAATAAAGGGCTATGCAGTACCTGCTAATGTCAAGGTTAATAACGAAAAGGCTGAGATAAAAACCTCGGTGGTAATACCTTTAATCAGTGATCAAATACCAATTTTAAACGTTAACGTAAAGCAAGGTAAACCAAGAGTAATTGGATATGTTAATTTATAGCTTAGTAAATCAAAGTAAATAATTATGGAGAGTGTTGTTAAAAGTGCTTTTAAAAAGGCTAAAGAAGTAGTGAATGATTCCGAAATTCACGTTTTTAGGGACTCTTATGGTGCTTATTATATGATAATCGTAAGGCAAGCTAGTTGTAAGGATAAGTCTAAGATCATTGATAAAATTTATGATGAGGTATATAAGATGATTGATCAAATAGATTTAACTATTTATATTTTTACTGAAGAGGCATATAAGATCTTTTTAGAAGAAAATAAGAAATATCTGGAAGAAGTAAAGATAAATTAAATTTTATTCAAGTTATCTTTAAGAATTTTTAGATTGTTATCGGCTGAGAAGAACACTGGGACGTCATGAGGTAAGGCTGATTTAAAGCTAACTAATAACCATTGCCCAGCTTCTAGCTCTAAAGTTTTATCTAGAAGTATATCACTAATCCCGAAAGTTTCTGCCAATAATTGCCTATCATATGGTCTAGGTAATGTACTGATAAAATATGTGTGAAGTTGTTGCAAAGCATTAGTATTTAAGTAAGCTAATCTTTGTGTGCTAATTAAAGCATGTAAGTGATATTTCCTACCATGTCTTAATAGTTTTTCAACGGCGTTACTGGATTCCTCACTCTTATCTTTCTGTTTAGTATCGTAAGGGATAAACTCTTGAGCCTCGTCAATTATAAATAACACTTTAGGATTATCTGAATACATTCTCTTTCTACGGTTATACACATGGTTTATCACACTCGCTACTAATTGTCTGCCTTCTTCCAAGTTGGGTAATTCTAGGATAAAAAGCCTAGGTGAATTTTCAGACGAATCAAGAATCTCTATCGATAGTTTTTCTACGTCGTAATCTTCTCTTTCTTCAACCCCTAATGATATATATGATTTAAGACCAGAAATAAAGATAAATAATGTAGAGTTCTCCTTTAAATGAGACTCCCTACCTAGAGTCTCTATCTCATCCAATAATTGGTTTAGACTATCATCAACTATATCATCTGCATTTAGTTTCCTATCTCTCATGAAATTGTCCAACTTACTAAGGAAAGTGTATAGTAAGGGTTTTTGGGATATTGCAGTATATTTATCCTCTATCTGCTTCTTTATGAAATCTATAATATCACCATAAGTTAAAAAGGAGAATCCTTGAGGTGGAATATACAATTGTCTAATTTTTTCTTTTTGATATAATATTTCTCCAGCTTTCCTAATTTTATCCCTAATATCAGTTATGTCATCTGGTATCACGTGGCTTCTTAAAAATCTCCTTCCCGCATCCGTTGCATTTAATGGAACTCTATCTAATGATATTAGCCTAGACTCCATCTCCATTAATTTATCCAAAAGTAAAATAGCGTATTCCATAGAGACATCAAATATTACAACCTTTGTATTAGGTGAAGTATCCAACACTCTTCTAACTATTAATGATGCCAAATTTGACTTACCAGATCCTGTGAATGCGAAAATTCCAATATGATATCGCATAGCCCTCTCTAGATCAATGTTAAGTCTGATGTCCTCATTGATCACATTTCCTAAACTAACTTTACTATTTGCACAAACAAATTTGCTATATGCATTAACGTTAAGTATCCTAACTGAACTTCCTAGAAGGGGGGGAAAATACCCCTTCTTAAAGGAGAGTTCGTTTTGGTTAATCTCTAGTATGTAACCTAAAGGATATGCAATTACATCAATCCACTTATGTTTATCTTCTACTTTCCAACTCTCTTCTACTCTCTTCATAATCTCGTTTCTTATTTCTCTAGGGACTGTCGAGTCTAAATTTATCATACCATAATGCATAGGAATTATCTCAGCAGTCTCAAGTATCAAATAAGTATCATCTTTTATCGTATTTACTGCCAATAATTTTCCTATTCCAAGTTTGTCCTTCATCGAGAAATCGAATTCAACGATATAATTTCTAAACGAGATCGTACCTCTTCCGTCCGATGTCTGCCTAGTTATTACTCTAGCCTCCCTTAACTTTCCTTCTGCATTTTCAAATATA
>NZ_QIMI01000131.1:0-4305 GCF_007050195.1 Sulfolobus sp. B1
TTATTTCTCCTACTTTAGAATTAAATTGAATTACATCATATTTCTCAAATCCTTTTCTCTTTAGAATAACGTTATAATTTCCCTCAACTTTTATTTCAGACCTCTCATATGAAACTTTTCCCACCGGGAGGCCATTGAAATATATATTTCCATTAGAATATTGAAATATCATCTTTAGAATCCCCTCATTCGTCTCTTTTTTGCTAATTTAAGAGCATATTTTCTGGATAAGATATATCTTCTCCCCACCATGTAAAAGTAGATATTATACGACTTCATTAATCCTAAGTGGTATAATCGTGACTTGTATCCCATAACGATTTATTATTAGTATTTCATTATTTTTATATTTTCTCGCAATACCATGAAAAAGATCTTTTTATTTTATACGGTAGAATTACCTTTATCCGTATTAAGCGCGGTAATCCTTTTTTAAGTTTATAATTAAGCTGTTTTGTGATGAAGATAAACAGTGGCAGTAAAGATGACTTACTTAAATTTATAGTCGATAAGTATAACACAACTAACAAACCCATTTCTTTATCAGAAATTAAGAGGAAATTTAAGGATGATACGCTTAATCAACTATTAGAAGGGTTAGAAAGAGAAGGTAAAATAGAAAAGGTTGAAAGCAGAGGTAAGATAAGTTACAAACCTATGATAGAAAAAGACGATATTAAAGAACAACTCAAAATTATAAGGGACGAGATACGTAGGATGAATGACTTACTTCATAAATTACTCGAAAATAGTAGGGAAATAAGTACAAGGGATTTCGACGAAGCCTATGAGAGAATTAAAGACTCTCTTGATTATGCCCCCTTAGAGAGAATAAGGATAGAGTTAGGAATGTCTAAGGAAGAGTTCTACTCAAAATTTAGAAAACATGTCGAGGAAAATTATGATCTTATAGCTGGGGGAGAAGAGGGATTTGTTAGAAGAGGATCTCTTTATGGAATAATAAAGAGGAGGAGATAATAATGGTATGTGAAATACCTAGGGTAACCGTTACGACCTGGTCTTCTAAGGGAGTGATATTAGTAGGTCCTACTTATAGAAAGTATTTGGAAAAAGCACTATTGGTCATTAAGAATCACGAAGTAGCATCAGTGGTAGGTCAACCAGGTATGGGAAAGACTACTTTACTCAAGAAAATCGAAGAAGTGTCTAGTAAAGAGGACATGCCCATATACTTAGACTTAGCCAACAAGGAAAGTATTGATAAAGAATTTTGGACAAAATTGAACGTATTTTCCCTAAAGAATAGGGCGCTTTCTGTTCTCTCTCAGAACAAATCAAAATTTGGTTATAGCTTTTGGAAGAGAATTTTAGGAATAAGATTCGAGGAATGGTTAGAAAAGGTTTGTGGAAGGTATGACGACCCCTATCTCAGAATATACTGTATGAGTTACGATAGAAATCTGGACGGAATGATAAATGCTTTACGTGATATCAAAAGTTTTGTAAATCAAAGAAATATAATCTTGCTAATTGATGAAATCAGGGAAAATCATCTAGCTCTATTACATAGGCTCATAAACGCTGGTTTAGAAATACCGATTATTATGGCTATACCAACAGATATATATAGTAAAATAAGTGATTTGGCAATTAGAAGAAGGATAGAGGAAAGCAGAATTCCCTTAGATGATGCGTTAACTGAAGATGATATTAAAGAGATCATAGAAGCATATTGTAAAGAATTATCACAAGATCTGTTACCTATAGTATTAACCTTATGGAAAAGCAAAGAACTAACTACTGTAAGCTCTATCCTACAGTTTGTAAGAAATGAAGTAGATAAAGTGGAAAAAGTGTGTAGTACCGATAATCTGGAGTGCTTCAAGGAAGAGCTTAAGAGATCTACAAGCTTAAAGAATCCTGAAGAAGACTCTAAGTTATTTGAAAAGAAAGTAAGGGATCTACTTAACAACATAAGTAAAGTCTATGGTATTACTTACGTTCATCCAAGGGGAAAGAGAATAGAAGTTAGTGGAAAGAGTACTGTAATAGGCTTATTCTTTATAATAGATGAACAAGCCTATATAGGGGATGTGGTATTCACTAATGATGGTGAAATTCATAATAAAGACGAAATCAGTTTGCTTAAAGATGTCGAGGAGATAGAGCACGAGAAGAAAGTCTACAAGGTTAGGGCTAAATTCCTAATAACTAATTCCAATTTCGGCATTGATGGAGTAAAAGTATTGAACATACCTACTCTTGAAGTGGTGAAAATATTAAACGGCGACGTATTTCTATTAGAGGAAAGAATTAAGATTTTGTTCGAGGATTTTATCACGCCGAATATACAAGGTGAATCAAATAATAAAGTAATTACATAATTTTTATTCATATTATTAAGCCAAAAAAGTTATAGAGATGAAGTAATTATTTAGGATTTAAAGTCAGCAATTTTCTCTTGGAAAAAATATTTCGTCAGATGATCGCTTATTAATTCTTATTTTTCTGTAGCCAAGTATTTAGGGGTTTAGTCAATCTCTTACTTCTGAAGATTACTGACTTCCCCCCATTGGAGAGTTCCCCTAATTGATTCGTGTTTACCTCTCTCATGTGTCGAAAGGATCAGAGAATCATAAAGGTTTATTATACGTCCCTATCATTCTCATAACAATTAACACAACGAAAGTATCTATAAGTAACCTCTTTCATTTGCTACACTTATAACAATGAGTAGTAGATGAGAAACTAGGGTCAACATAAACAACCTTAAGACCATGCTTCTTTGCCTTTCACTCAATCCAATATTGTTCAACACTTATATACTTTAAAAGGAAAGAGATAAAGTGATAAATTCCTTGGATAACCTAGTATTGGCAACTCACCAATAACCCTAGTCCACACAACCATCCTCTCAAAGTCTAACTTATATGAGATATAAGGGGTTAACCTAACTGATACTTTACGTATTCTAGGATACCTAACCTCCTTAGGGTTCTTTAGCCAACCCTTGTATATTACTATAGCATCCCTATAATAGCCTTGAGCTAACTTAGGGTGTAGGTTAAACTTTTCCTTTAAAATTTCATAAGCTGCCTTATGAACTTCCTTGATTAAGTTCTTCTTTAGCTTATTTTCCCTCAACCAATTGAGAACATATTTTAACCCTCTCTCATATGTTTCAACAAGGCTGAGCAGGGAAGCGATGTGAGAATCATGAGGCTAGTTGTAGCTATTTATTCCTAACCACCGTTCATACTGGCTTCTCTACTTACAGATGAAGAGAAAAGAGTTTATATACTTTGTCATCCCCACTCTGTGAGGCTTTCCTCCATTTGTAATATAGTCTTACTATATAAGAACTTACACTGAACATAATTTTCTTTTATTTTATATGATAAGATTTTTATTAACTATGTTATATGAGAACAGTAATATTTAGAAACATTTATTAGTTATTTATTCCTTAATATTTTTAGCGTGGTGTAAAATCTTGTTCTCTAATGACCCATCGACACTAACTAGGAAGGAGAAGTTTGATAAAGAGGAGGTTTCTAGAGCAATAAGGAACGCAATTGCAGCAGAAATAGATGCAATAAATTTCTATCTTCAACAAAACAGATACATAGAAGACGAGAAGCTTAGAAAAGTACATGAGGATATAACTAAAGAAGAGATGACTCACTTTGGAGAATTCCTAAGACTATTATACCAAGTCTCTCCTGAAGATTTTGAGTATTTTAAGAAAGGTTGGGAAGAGGCGTCAAAGCTTATTGGAGAAGTTAGACCTTTAACCCTTTCATCCCCAGAGAACGTGAGTAAAAATGAGGGAATCAATACGAATAATGAAGGGTTTCAAAGTTGGATATTTGAAGGGATTAATTCTAGTAGGGTAGTTAGGGATATAGGAAATTTGATTAGATGGAATTCTACAACCATACCGTATTCAGAAATAACATTAAGTGAAGATAGTGTATCACAGGAAAAGAAATTATCAGTATATGATTTGACCTATATTTCCCTTGAAGTAAGGTATTATTTAGGTCAACTGACCGAAAAAAGAAGGGTATCAATATTAGCAGGTCATAGATTTGGGAGGATGGAAAACCTGGTTCTCCTTAAGGAACACCCGCTTTCCCCATTAAAGTTGGGCATTACAGTTAAAGCATCAGACTGGAGTCAAACTGGAAACATACTCAACGATGTATTAAAATCGTACGAAGTTTTAGCTAAAGATGGTTTTGGTAAAGGAATTTTTATTCTAATTTCCCCATCCAATTACGCTAAGGCATTTAGGACTATAGATCGTGCTGGGACTTTAGAAATAGAGATGATAAAAAGCTT
>NZ_QIMI01000132.1:0-4287 GCF_007050195.1 Sulfolobus sp. B1
AGCATTAGAAATTATGATGTTAGGTGAGAGAATAAAGGCGGATTATGCAGAGAGAATAGGCTTAGTTAACAAGGTTGTGAGTCCAGATATGTTAGAAAAAGAAACTAGAGAGTTAGCTACGAAGTTAGCAGAGAAACCTACAATAGCGTTAAGATTAATTAAAACGTTAGTGACTTATGGTAGTGACTCACCTATACTAAGTGGTTTAATGATGGAAAGTTTAGGTTGGGGAATAGTGTTTGCTACTGAAGATGAGAAAAGGAAAGTTGAGGAATTTCTATCGAAAAGGTCTAAATGAAAACCGGTTCAAATCTTTCTCTAAACGCGTGTCTAGACAATTTTCCCTTTATTGGCAATTTATAATTACAATACTTACATTTCATGTCTTCAGTTAGGTGCCATTCAACTATGTCAAATCCATATCGTCTAATAACTAATCTTCCACAGTTGGGGCAATAAGTATTTTCATATGGATGACCCGGAACATTACCTATATATACAAATCTAAATCCCATCTCCTTAGCCAACTTATAATGCTTTTCCAACGTTTCTATAGGAGTCCACGGCAAATAATCTAATTTATAGTCTGGATGAAATCTTAAGAAATGAATAGGCGTTTCTGGTCCTAAGTTATCATAAATCTTGTTCAACAATTGTTTTGCTGAATCTAAATTATCACCTATTTGAGGTATAATTAAATCGGTTATTTCCACGTGAATACCTAACTTGTATAGACTCGTAGCAGTTTCAATTATCGGTTCTGGTCCATTGGCGCCAGTATATCTTCTCATGAATTTAGCCTCCCCATTTCCCTTAAAATCTATAGTTACTGCATCCAAGAAATCCTTGACATAATCAACTAACTCTGGAGTCCAATATCCATTAGTCACCATGGTATTAAATAGTCCGTGTTTCTTCGCAATGATTCCTACATCATGAGCAAATTCAGAAAATATTGCTGGCTCGTTATAAGTGTAAGTCATACCATCAACGTCATATCCCAATGCAATTTCAACCACTTCTTCTGGAGATAACTCAGTTCCCTCTGCCCTTCTCCTTTGACTTATATCATAATTCTGGCAATACATACACATCCAATTACAGCCGAAGGTGGAGAAGGAGAATACTTTAGAACCCGGGTTAAAATGAACTAAAGGTTTCTTTTCGATAGGATCGATATGTGCTGCAGCAACTTTTCCATAGACGTCAAGATACAATTTTCCTCCACGAACTGATCTTACTCCACAAAATCCTACTTGTCCTTCATTAATTAAGCATCTTCGCGCACAAGCAACACAACGAATCCTATTAGACTCTTTCCTATAAAGTGTAGCTTCCTTAGACATAATTTAATTTATATCCTCCATAAATATAAACTATTTCGTTTGACAAGCTAAACCTCACTATTTAATATTTATTTCCGGAAAGTGTACATATAATTTCTAATGAGATACATACTGTTTTACATGATTAACCAATCCTTAAACGTAGATGAAATCAAAAAGGATTTACGTAAAAGAGGGGTGAATGTAGTTGACGTAAGAAAGGGTAAATATTTAGAAATAGATGTACTTGATGATCCTACTAAAGTGACCTCTATATTAGGAAGTCCTTTATTCATCACAGATGTTGAACATATGAGTGGTAACTTTGTTGAGTTTTTCTATGACATGAGGTTTTGGGAGTGCCATGAATTTTTAGAAGACAAATGGAGGAGATCTAAGGATGATACGGAGAGAAAATACTTGCAAGCTCTAATATTGATTTGTGCATCCATGATCAAATATCTAAAAAATGATATAAAAACGTCAGACATGCTTATTGATAAAGCCTTATCTCTTATATCCGATCTTCCTCAAGAACTCCTTCCTTTCCTTTATATCCGATTCTGTCTCAACACCTAATGGAGTATATCCATCTACTACGCCTATAACTCCCCTACCTTGATCCGTCTCAGCAACTAAGACTTGTAAAGGATTTGCCGTAGCTGCAAAGATTCTTACTACTTCATCAGTATTCTTTATTCTATTTAAAACATTAATGGGATAGCCATTCTTTAAATAAATTACGAATAAGTGCCCAGCACCTATTTTTTTAGCTTGTTCTATTGCTAATTTAATTAGATCTCCGTCATTGCCATCATATCTGATTAACCGTTTCCCGCTTGCCTCATTAAAAGCAATTCCGAACTTTAGGTTTGGACTAGACGAAGACAAGGTTTCATACAAATCTTCTACCGTCTTGATAAAGTGAGACTGTCCGATAATTACGTTTGTACCTTCCGGTATATCAATTCTAACTACATCTATTTTTACGCTCATTGCAATAATATGTAAGAATATCTCAAAAATAAGTTTTTCAGTGTAGGACCACTACATCACTTCTCAGATGTACTCCCGAACTCCTCATCCACTATTTAGATACGCGTAGTCAATTATAACCTCTTCGTTCTGAGTTAAATTAATAATATAGGTTAAATGCAACTGTGTTACTAGAATCTTGTAACTTCCTGGCGGTAAATTAAACGTTGCGATTCCATTACCATCTGTGAAGTTGAACGTATAAAAAGTATAAGCTGAACCATTATATTTATATATCCATACAGTAGCCCTAGCTAGGGGTGATTTTCCTCCAAAAGGACCGTAGTTCATTATCACATCAACCTTTAATGTGTATAAGCCATTATTTTGAGAATTACCTATATTATTTACATAAATTTCAGTTTTATATTTTAGTCCTTCATATATACCTAATCCCATTAGTATTATTACAATGAAAGCTATTCCGAGTAGTATTTGCTTATTCATCAAAACCTCTCCATTAATCTAATATAAAAGTTCAATCCTAATTTGTTATGTGGCAGATAAACTATATGAAGCGTTCAAGTATGTTATTAAGTATGAGTTAAAATCTTCAATAAGAAGATATATCGTACTGGGAGCTTTCGATGGAATATTGTTAAGTTTGTCGATATTATTGTCTAGTGTAATTTCTCACTTTCCTATTTCTGATATAACTATAGCTGTCTTTAGTGGGACTATAGCAACAGCTGTATCATCAACGTGGAATGCATTAGTAGTAGAATTAGGAGAGAAAAAAGCTGAGCTTGAAAGACTAGAGAAACAAGTCTTAAAGAGCCTAAGAGGAACGATTTATGACTATAGCGGGAAAATTTCTGCTGTATTGTCTGCTATTTCTCATGGTGCTTCCCCTTTTCTAGGCTTATTAGTATTATATGCTTATCAATATTCTCGGAATTATTTGGTTTCCTTAATTTTAGGACTTGTATTCTTAGGCATTTTAGGACTGTTGTATGGGGAGAAATTGAGAGATAAGGCTTTATTGAATACATATTCAAATAATTCATGAGGATCTCTGGCACTCATGTTTATAGGTATCTTAAACTTGATTTCAATGACATCCTCACTGTAAGTGATTGCCATATTCTTTCTGCTTAAAATGAACGATACCGGAAATGGTAAAATTACAGGAATAATTAGTAGATAATACTCTAATTTTGGAAATATATTCGTTAAAAGATAATATGTAGTACCTATAGTAATTGGAAGTCCTAATATTACATATTTTATTATTTCTTTAAAATCTCCATAAATTCTACTAATTATGAATGAAGTTATTGTGTTTCCTGCAAAAGGAATTGCCGATGATAATATTGCTATAATTGTATCCCTTTTGTTCACATATTCCATTATACTTAGTTGCTTAAAAAGATAAATACTGCAGATGTTTATAATACTCGAGGTCTCTTTTATGGAAACAATAATGGTAAAAGAGGAAGATAAATTAGGATGGATAATATTGAATAGACCAGATAAGTTAAATTCAATAAATCTTAAATTGATAGAAGAAACGGAAATTGCACTAAAAAACTTTGCAGTTAATGATAATATTAAGGTAGTAATCATTACCGGTAATGGTAGAGCTTTCTCAGCTGGTGCTGATATTTCACAATTTAAGGAGCTTGATCCTGTAAAGGCGTGGGAATTTGCTCTCAAAGGGAGACAACTCATGGATTATATTGAGAGATTTCCCAAACCGTCAATAGCTATGATAAATGGGTATGCTTTAGGAGGGGGCTTAGAATTAGCATTAAGTTGTGATCTGAGGATAGCATCAAGTAGTGCTGAGTTAGGTCTTCCGGAAATCAATCTGGGAATTTTTCCAGGATTTGGAGGTACTCAAAGGCTCACTAGACTAGTAGGCAAAGGTAGAGCATTAGAAATTATGATGTTAGGTGAGAGAATAAAGGCGGATTATGCAGAGAGA
>NZ_QIMI01000133.1:0-4195 GCF_007050195.1 Sulfolobus sp. B1
ATTAAGATGAGTGTATTTAGTAAGAAGAATAACAATAATAAAAGAGTTGGTGCTACACAATTATCTAGAATTGATTTATTATTTTATAATAGCGGTATTATTAAAAGGCTTGCCAAAAACATAGAGCCTAAGCTAATTAAGGCAGGTTCAACACAAGATCCAAAATTATTTGCTTCTCGTCTTTTCTTCATTTTAATATTTTCAATAATGATATCGTTGATTTTTGTCATCTTTTCAGTAAGATTGTTTGAATTATACCGGTTAACCCTAGAAGTTAAGTATTTGGCAGGGTTTATGGTTATGATAGTATTTGCAATAATAATACCTCCAATTAGTTATATTTCTCAGATACTACAAATTTCTCAAGAGATAGAGAATAGAAGAATAGGATTGGATAGTGAAGCACCGGCATTTTCTGCAATATTTAATGTGTTCTTAAAGTCTGGTATAAGTGCACGATTTGTTTTCGAGTATTTATCAAATTCAGCCGCTATGAGATATGCCAGCCAAATTTCTTCATACATCAACAAGAGGGTTAAATATCTAGGAGAAGGTGTAGAAAGTGCGATATCTGAGTCATTAAAAATTTCACCATCTAAAGTTTTTAATGAGTTCTTGTTAACTTATGTTACTGCTGTGAGGACAGGTGCACCTGTATTAGAGACAATGGAAGCAAAAGCCAAGGATATCTTGAAGAATATAGAAGTTTTGGCATCAACCGCTGCTGATAACTTATCCGGAGTTGCTGAGGGATTTGTAATATGGCTTTCTTCTGGTTTTATAACGTTCTTCCTTGTTATGTTGTTACAAGCTATATTTCCTAGCTTAATTGGATCTGTGCCGTTTCCGGTTATAGCTTCTTTCGCTATATTTCTTGTTCCAATAGTTAATCTAATGTTTATTTGGGTGACGGATCAAACACAGTTCCGTTTCCCTGAAAGATCATTAAAGGCGTACAAGATTTTCTACATTACTTTTCCAATAGGCATCATATTATCCTTATTAATTTTATACTTGATCAGAAATCCAATACCTTTACTTATACCCTTATTATATTTAACTGGTGGACCACAACAAATACCTTATACTATTTTAGCCTTTACAATAGGTCTGCTAGTTGCTGTAATACCGCCTGGAATTCTCGCAATGAAGGAGTTAAGAGAGGGTACTGGATATGATACTTATGTAGTATCTTTCTTGAGATCAATAGCAGAGGGTCTCAGGGCTGGATTGAACCCAGAGACCGTAATAAAAACTCTTAAGGACTCTCCTGAGATGGGCAAGTTTAGAGATGTACTAAATACGATATACGTCTATACTGTATTAGGAGTTCCGATGAAAGATGCGTTCAAGAAAGCTGCAGATAGAATATTGGATTTCTCGAGCAGAATATCTTTAATTTCATTAGCGGACATGATAGAGATTGGTAGTCTAACTCCAGAAACCGTAGAAGCTTTAGCTGATCAAGTAGATGCTCAAATAAGGATAAGAAGGTCTTATAACTCTAAAATAAGAGTGTTACTCTATGCACCTTATGTGGGAATAATATTAGCATTAGTAGCGTCAATTCTACTAGGTAATGCAATCTACACAATATTGTTAAAAGAAGCATTTGTTACTTCTTATGGACCACTTGCTGCTGCAAGAGGATTATTGCCTAAGGCATTATACGTAATCGCTATCTCATCCATATTTAATTCATTTTTAGCGGGACTTCTAGTGGGTAAAATAGGTTATGGAAAAACTGCTGCCGGCTTTATACATTCTGCCATATTGATAGTTATAACAGCTATATTGGTAATAATTTCATTGCACATATCACTAATTCCTTCTATATCTCCATCGTCGACATCTTTATAAGTTAGGAGGGAGGATGATATATAATGAGTAAGGTTTTAAAGTCATTCAGGTTTAATAGGGGGAAGAGCTCAGCTAGTGCTGTAAAGTTGGGTTTGGATCTTCCGATTACCTTATATCCCATAACTAGTATTCCAGAAGAAATAATTAATATTGTAGCTGATTATGAAATAAATATTCTAGATATAATACCTGACGATATAAAATCTAATATTATCAATAACAAGATAGAACTACTCTTACCTAATCCACATGTTTTCGTGACCTTTGACTCCGACAAAGGTATTTACAAGTATGTCGTGGTAGAGCCTCCCGTAAATAACGATATACTAAACATATACATGATCTTTATAGAAGAGATAGAGAGACAGCTCCTCTCTAGTTCTAAGACGCTTGACTTAGCTGGTGTAATATTCGAGATAAATGAGAAGAGGAAAGATCTTAATGTAATTCAAGAGAGAAGAGGAGAAGTAAACGTACTAAGTACAAATGCCAGAATAGTATTATATTATCTTCTCAGAAATATGTTTGGCTATAATATCTTAACATCACTAATTTCTGATAAAAATATAGAAGATGTGTCCATATCAGGTCTAGATAATCCTGTTTATGTCTATCATAGGAATTATGAGTATTTACCAACTAATGTTATATTTTCGAAGAACATGAAAGTATCTCCACAGCTAGATATAACTATCAACGGAGAGGAACTATTAGATCAATTAGTATTGAGGTTATTCTCTCTGGCTGGTAAAACTATTTCAGTTGCTGAACCGATACAAGATGGAATGTTGCCTAGCGGGGCAAGAATTGCTGCTACGTTTAGAAAAGAGGTATCTTATGGAGGTTCCTCAGTAGTGATAAGAAGGTTTGCTGAAAAGCCTATAACAATCCTTGATTTAATAAATTCTGGCACAATATCACCAGAGTTAGCTGCCTATCTATGGTATGCTATAGATATGAGAATGAGTTTTATGTCTATCGGGGTTACGGGAGCAGGAAAAACTACATTGTTGAATGCAGTTCTTAACATGGTAAAGGAGAATACGAAAATCGTCTCTATAGAGGATATACCAGAGATAAAGATATCTCATTCAAATTGGACTCAATTATATGCTAGACCAGCTTATGCAGGAGTTGGAAAGGAAATAGGACTGATGGATTTGCTAAAACTTTCATTAAGATATAGACCAGACCTAATAGTAGTTGGTGAAATAAGGGGGCAAGAAGCATATGTGTTATTCCAAGCTATATCAACAGGTCACGGTGGTGCTACTACTTTTCACGCTTACAATGCTGAATCAGCAATAAAGAGATTGATGAATGAACCATTGAATATTCCTCAAGAATGGATACCTATGATGAATATAATTATGACCATCAGAAGATTGCCAGTTTACATTGGAGACAAAATAGTGCTTAGAAGACGTGTGGTATCGGTTCATGAGATAGTTAGTTGGAACGATTATAGAACTGTAGTGAACTGGGATCCTAGAGCAGATGCCTTTGAATTAAAGTTAGATCAAGCAAGGGTATTGAGGAACAGAATTGAAGAGGCAGGATTAAACTTAGACGACGTAAAAGTCGAAATAGAGAGAAGAGCATTATTCTTAAAACTTTTATCTACAGCAAGGGATGTTGTGCAAAGTGAGGAAAGTTATAAGATACTTAAGAAGTACATCATAAAGTACAGTCTTAAGCCTGATGAAGCAATTAAGGAAGTGCAAGCAATAGCGAAAATAAGACCTATATCAGTAAAAAGCTGACAGCAAGTATTAATAATATAATAGAGGAGATGTCCCTGTCATAAATCGCGTTTAAATAAGATAAAGATGCTAATAATAAGCCAGTTATTTTTGCACTTATTATATAATTATTTTCACTATTATCCATTTCCTTAGGTGTGACTTTCCATCTAAATTTTATTCTCAAAAAGCCTTGTATATATCCGACCATCGAGGCTAATAAAGTAACTAAACTAGGTCTGTAATCTTTGATTTCACCTTTAACTCTTATAACTGACATGTATAACGACAGTGAAAACAGAATTGGTATCAAACATGCGAAAACATATAGATAATTAATTTTCAGTAAAAATTCATTACCCAATGATATAATAAGCATAAGTAGGAATAACGGATATATTCCCCATTGTTGAGCGTAAATAAAACCTTCTACTCCTTTCGCTCCCAGTTTGAAAAGTTTCAAGCTGTAGAAAAAGAGTTCAGCAGAGCCATAAGCCCATCTTTTTATTTGATTATATAAATCTGTTAACGTATAAGGCGCTAATGTGTATATGACAATACTGTCGATGTACTTAAATGTAACACCATTTAAT
>NZ_QIMI01000134.1:0-4178 GCF_007050195.1 Sulfolobus sp. B1
CAACCCTGCTCTTTATCCTAAATGAATCTAATG
Source organism: Sulfolobus sp. B1 (assembly GCF_007050195.1). Lineage (NCBI taxonomy): Archaea > Thermoproteati > Thermoproteota > Thermoprotei > Sulfolobales > Sulfolobaceae > Sulfolobus > Sulfolobus sp. B1. Next base: position 34 of record NZ_QIMI01000134.1, read on the forward strand.
GCTTTCCACAGTATCTGCATTTAACAATCCTAGATGTAACGACTAATTTTTTACCCAGATCCTTTATTTTCACAAATCCTTTTACATATACTGCCTTTTCTGGGCAGTTTCTAACACATCTCTGTGAACCTATGCAGTAAGAAAGATCATAATATAGATTGGAAGTTTCGGGATACAAGATTTAGAGGATTACACTGATGTATGCAACGAGTGTAAACAAAAGATATTAACTAAAAGATGGATAGAAAAGGTGTTGATGAAGAAATGAGTTACATCATAACTCTTATAAACACATTAGTGAAGTTACCTAATTCTAATACAATTATAGATCAGATAAAATCTTCAGACAAATATTACAGAATAGAAATTAATGTAGATGACGTAACTCCATATGATGATATATATTATCTAGAAGAGTTATCCTATAGGGGTAGAATATATATTGCAACTAACTTGCCAAAGAAGACCGCGTATGATATATTAAATAAGTTCAACATTGATGCATTCATTAGTAATGTAATATCCGCTGAAGAACCTAAAGCATTCACCAATAATCCAAACTATTTCAATTATTTATTAAAAATCACTAACCTTAAAACTGGATATTTTATAACTGCTAATGATCTCTCAATAAGTGTTGCAAAATCATTTGGTTTAAAAACGATCTTTTTAGACCGAGATGGTAAAAAGAGTAGTGTAAACAGCCTCAAGAAATTGGTTGAGATAACTTCCAAATCTTATGTCGACTCTAAAATAGGTGACTCGGCATTGAGGTGTAGTTAAGTGATGGATTCTGACATCGTAGACTTGTTTAAAGAATTAGGGATGAAGGTTGAAAAAGGCAAGGGCGAAGGATTATATTTTCATGTAACAGTTTCTCCACCAGTAGGTAATGCTCCTGCGGTATCTATTATAAGACCTAACGCCAATTCCAAATATTATATAGTAACAATGTTAATTGAACTGGATATTTCTAGGGTTACCTCGGAAAAAATAAAGAGAGTTTTGATAGAACTAGCTAAGATGAACGTAGAGGCATTTATGAACCCTCCAGATAAGCCCAATTTGATACAGATTGCTAAGTTGCTTTACTCTGAGGGTTTAACTAAAAATGAGGTTATTAATGCTGTAACGCTAGTGAAGAATGCAGGCTTTCTAGCGTATAACCTTATATATGATTGAAATATGTATACTTAGTAATATCAAATAAGTGAAATTAAGGTTTATTTATAATCTAATGTGATTTTCTATTTAATGGGTCTATTTACTGCACCAGCACCTGGTACCAACTTCGGAATAAACTCGCCAATAATACAGATTAATCAGTATCCAGTGTGGGATATAACAGTAGCGTTAGCTCTCTATTTTACTGGACTAGGAGGAATGTTAATGGCTATAACGGGTGCTTTAGAGTTAAGTGGCAAATATCCTAATCTTGTCAAAAGGAATTCAATATTCGCATTCATATTCACAGTATTAGCTCTAGTAACTTTCGATATACACTTAGGGAATCCAGTCAGAGGATTCTTCGCTCCGGCTAACGCTCTTCTTGAATTAACCCATTCATGGATGGCGAGAGGTATAATATTTGTGGGAGGTCTACTATTATTCTCATTTCTGTTCATGGTACTAAAAGTGCTTAATAATAAAAACGTAGTCGCTAATTGGACATTAGCCATACTGGGACTAATTGCGGGCATTTTTTCGACTACGTATAGCGGATTTGAATTAGCTGCAACTACTGGAATACCATTTTGGAATAATGGAGGATTACCAGCTCTGTTTTTAGCGTCTGGAACTGTAGGAGGTGCTGCTTGGAGTTACATAATGAGCTTAATAGATAGAGGAGAGGAGGGAATAAGAGCGAGAAGGTTAACCGCAAAAATCTTAATGTATTCTGCAATAGCAGAACTGGCAACGTGGTTCTTATTTATGGCTAACGTTAATTTTATCTACGTATTCGATCAAGTAGCTTACGAATATATGCTATCCTCTGTAACATTTATCATAGATTTAGCTTTCTTAGCTTTAACTTTCATTATCCCTGGCGTAGGAAACTTAATGTTATGGAGAATGGTTAAACCGACCGGAGGACAATCTATTGTAGACTTTCCAGCATATATTAAATACGCAATCTTGGTTGTTGCTATTCTAGCCCTTATAGCGGGATTCTATACTAGAGCCGATGTATTATTTGCTGGGCAATACGCATATCAGCTAGCTCCGATGACTCCATTTCAAACTACTAGTAATCAACCTATACCTGTTGGTTCGTTCGGATGGAGAAGTTAATTTTTCTTTTTTGTTTATAAAATTTTTTTAACTATATCATGAAAACCAATTCAATACAAATAAACTATACTAATTAATGAATTTTTTCGTAACTTATATTAGCTAAATAAGAACTTCTAATCAATGGTGCCAAATTTATTAATTTCTATCCTTGTTGCGTGATATAATATTTATTTTTGAGAGCGTCTTACGAAGAGAAAACTATCATAGAGAAAAATTCTGCAACATTTTGTAAATGGTAAATACAGAATTATAATGACCATTTGAAGGTATAAAATAAATTATAAAATTTGTTAATATATTATAGTCATGAGGATTTAAATTTTGTAAAATCTAATTCGTCAATAAGCTGGTTGTAATTAATATTTTATACCTATGTAACGGCACTATGATATAAAATTCATCTGTATTGCCTTTAGTAATTATAATCAATTTGCGTTAATTGGCGCGAATATCAATATCCTACTAAAATGTTACTGCGTAATCTCTAATCTGAAATTTATTTTATCATTAACCAAAACTTCTTAGTAAGTAATGGAGATAATTCATCTTGAGCATTAATGACTATCGTTCTAAAGAAGTCTTATCCTCGTTCTTCTTAATTTAATAAATTTTTATAAAAATTAAAGATATAACTTACACACATCTTAATGAGTATAAATTAAAGAATAGTTTAATATGAAGATTTAAGAAGTGAAAAACAACTATGATAGTCTTCAATCTTATAAATGAACGCTTTCAAAAAAAATCTATTTTAATTTGGAGTAAACTTGTATAAGTTCTTCAGTGGATTTAACCTGCCTCTCGATCTCCTTATATTTTATCCTCTCAAGAAATTCAAGAATCTCCTTTGGCTTATCAATACCGCACATCGTCATAGTACCCCTAAGTAAATAACCGAAAACCCAAGGACCCCCACCAATACTGTTAACAAATTCTTTAACCTTCTCAGAGTTATCGATAATGAAATTACAGATTTCCTCCCTAACAAAGGGATTATGTGCCAATAAGCTAAACACGAATCTAGCATCTTGAAACTTTATAGTTCTGTTAAATATCAATTCTATAATCTTTTCGACTACTGATTTATCTCTTATTGCAACCATACCTTTTAGAAATCTGTATCTTTCCTCGTCAATATTAGCAGAAATATACTTATTCAGTAATGTTGAAAAATCTGACGTTGCAACACCATAAGCTATCGCGACAGCTTCCTTAATATTACTATCTAACTTGTCATTTTCCTGAAACAGATAAGATAAGCCCAATGCAAAATCCTCATCAATAGAAGCTAAGGAACTCATTAGAGTGGAATAAGCCATTTTGCTTAAGTCATCTTTCAAATCCTTATAGATCTTTACTTGGTTAGTCAAAAACTCTCTTATCGCGTCATAGTATTTATTCTTATTTATATTATACAAAGTGAGGAGTTCAGACACAATTTCGCTTGTTAAGAATGAATTTTTAGTATATTCATATTTCTTGACTATATTAAGATATTGATCCACTTTAAAAAGACCAGCTAGGACAAAATTCCAGTAATCATTCACTAATCCTAGCTCCTCATATCTGTTGAGATTAGCTTTAAACACTGGCTCTAAGGAACTATAGAATACTCTATAGAAACCACTCCTATTTACATTAACTTTTATAGTCTCTATCCCTCCTTCTACACTTAATTTATAATATGACTCCTTCATGAGCAAAGTACTAAACTTTCCATTTGTTTCAAACGTTAATGGGACCTTGTATATAGTATTATCATTATTTTCCAATAGAGTAAATCTCCTTTGGCGAAATTCAATTGAGCTATCTCTTATGTCAACAAAGATTATGGGGTAGCCTTGTTTTGT
>NZ_QIMI01000135.1:0-4141 GCF_007050195.1 Sulfolobus sp. B1
TTATAAATGTTTTCGTTGTGTTAATTGTGGTTATGAGAATGATAAAGATGTTTTATGAATCTTTATGGTTCTCGGAGCTTCTCGACATACAAGAGATGTAATTGTAAATATACGAGGGTAACCCTCTAATAGGGGGAATTCGGCTCTCAAATTACTAGATACTACAAACTTTATATAGAAGGAGGTAATAATATCTATAAGGATTATGAGTTTATGTGATAAGAAGGGTATGGAGCGATCTTCTAAAAGCTCGAGGGCGTTAAGTGACATCATAGCCTTTTTAATTACGCTAATAGTAATACTATCCTTTATCCTCCCTTTAACTTTGTATATTTTAAATAATGCTACGTCGGTTAGTCCTACTGTTCAACAACAAGAAAAGGTTATAGGTCCAGTTATAAATGTTACTTATTCTCCTCCTTTAATTTGCTTAAAATATCCTTCAAGTTTAGGTGGAGAGGTTGAATTACTTAATGTGTACAACTATACCTCAGGTTATTATTCGCAAGTAAAGATAACCCCTTATAGCTCACAGAACGGTGAGATAATATACGAAATTAGTAATCATCAAGAGTCTCCGAAAGAGCTAGTGGTAGAAATCTACTACAATGGACAGTTTTACTTTGCCTATTTACCTCAGTATGGTTATGCTCTGGTGGGGTAAAAATGCTTAATAAGGGTTTATCAAATGTAGTAGCTACAATAATTATTATTTTAGTATTCCTAACAGTTTTCATACCTTTTTTATATACTTATTTTGACGTTCAACAGTTAGGTAATGAATATCAGTTAATGGGAGAAAACGGGTTGTATTATAAAAATATTGAGACGACGGATCTTGAGACGGGGAAAATTCAGGTATCTTATTATGTATTCCCTCAAGAAGGTAATACATATCTGGCAGAAATAACGTTCACTATGGATTCTCAAATTGTATTAGGTCAGCTCAATTATCTGGAAATAGCTGGAATTTACAATTACACTGGTAGCCAATGGCAATTGATCTCATATATAAATGGAAAGCTTGTAAATTATCCATTACAGCTCCCCATAGGTTACGCAAGCACCTTAACCTTTTACGAAGCCTCTCCTTCTCCAGTAGTAATTCAGACATATTATGGCAATCTTTTGTTCTTAACTCCAAACTCGACTGGTTACTAAAAGTTTATCAAAAATACTGAGTATGTATACAGTGGCGTTATGAAGCTAAAAATTATGGGGTAAAAGGGTTTAATTTCAAAACGCCAAGAAATTGAAATGATAGACTGGAAAGGAATTAGTATTCTTATCGAAGACGAGAAAAACTTCAAGGAAGCTAATATATCTTTATGAGAGAAGCACAAGTGTGAACAACAATTTCGTTCTAGCTAACGTTTATTTCGGGTAAACTAGGAAAGTCAAATTTTTGAGTTCCGTGATTGCTGGCCTATGTAATAAACTTTGAATAATATACTTCTAATAAGCTATTCTAACAGACATGGAATATTTAAAGAGTGTTGGTAACGTTTTTATTTTTGAAAGTTTTTTTAATACTATGGCAGAATTTGACGTAATTATTCTAGGTGGAGGAGGTGCCGGGTACACTGCAGCCTTTGAGCTGTCTAAGGCTAACATGAAAGTATTATTACTTGAGCCTAAAGGAGTTCTAGGTGGGAATTGCCTCTATGAAGGATGTATCCCATCTAAAACACTGTGGTATGCCTCACATTTCATAGACGTGAAAAAGAGGCTACCATTTCTTAAAGTAGAAGTAGATTTTGAGAAGGTTATGGAATGGAAAGACACGGTTCAAGAGTTAAGGTTTGGACAACACGATGATGAGTTAAAGGAGCATGAAAATGTGACCTTTATGAAAGCTGAGGGTAGGTTAATAGACACTAACAAGGTTAAAGTTGGGGATAAGGTCTACACTAGTAAATACATAGTAGTTGCAACTGGTGCAAAACCTAATGTTCCCCCGGGTTTTGAGGATGGTATTACAACACATGAATTATTAATGCCAGGGACTAAGTTCAGAAAGTTACCAGAGACTCTAGCTATTATAGGCGGGGGTTATATAGGTGTTGAGATGGCTGGGATCCTTGCTAAGTTTGGTGTGAAAGTTACCTTGTACGCCCAGAGAATACTAAAAGTAGTCTCTCAAGAAGTTCAACAAGTGTTAGAAAATAGGCTTAGAGAACTTGGTGTTGAGATAGTCAAGGAGAGGTGTAAGGGGGTTAAAGCTGACTCTGGGAAGAAGAAGGTTTTAAGCGAGAAAGGTGAGAAATACTTTGACGAAGTTTTAGTGGCAACTGGTAGAGTTCCGGAGACAAGCCCAGTGGAGGGAATAGTACCTTTAGGTAAGAAAGGAGAGATAGATGTCGATTACAGTATGGCTTCTAAGATAGATAATATTTACGCCCCGGGTGATGTGAATGGTAGGCATATGCTATTTCACGTTGCAGTACTAGAGGGATGGATAGCAGCGCAAAACATTATAGAGGGCGGAAGACCAGTCGTTAAAATTGACTATAACGCAGTACCTTATGCAGTATATAGTGACCCACAAGTGGCGTGGGCTGGTATGTGGAAGGAAGACGCAATAAGGGCTGGATTTCAAGTCGAGGTAAGACGTTTCGACTTGTCAAAGGACTCTAGGGCACAGATAGATGGCTTTGCAGAAGGTTGGATGGATATCGTTGTAGAGCAGGGAAGTCAGAGGATTTTAGGTGCACAAATTGTAGGTGAAGACGCTGATTTGCTTATAGGAGAGCTGGCCTTAGTCACGGGTGAAAGATTAACTACTTATGACCTAGCTAGGCTTTCACAACCGCATCCAACTCAGTTAGAGAGTATTTTAACCTTAGCGAGAAAAATAACGAAGAGGAAATGAATGGGGTAAGGGCGTCACTTGGAATACTTTCGATTGAGGGGTTTGTGTTCTGGTTACACTATCAGTTTTTCACAAATGGAAAACTTACCTTAAATGAGGAGGAGTTCAGAAGTCCTAAAACAATACTTGAAAAGGAGAGAAGTTTGTTAGTTAACTTTAAATAAAGTTAAAATAGATATATCTTAATGCCTGATGAAGAGTACGACCTAAATTACGCTTACAGAGCGTTGCTCATCTTAGCTCCAATAGCTATTGCAGTAATGTACACGGAGGCTATGTTAATACCCTCTTTGCCAACGATTGCAAATGATTTTAACGTAAACTCCGCTACCGTAAGTTGGGTTTTAACAGCTTACTTAATAAGTGGTGTAGTCGCAAACCCGATTGTGGGTAAATTGGGTGACATTTATGGTAAAAAGAGGATTCTAGTTTACGTTATGATGATATACACTATTGCCGTAACACTTAATGGCTTTGCCCCTAACTTCACTCTGTTCATAATTTTTAGAACTATTCAAGGCATAGGTTTGGGGATGTTTCCATTAGCCTTTAGCCTAATAAGGGAGGAATTTCCACCTCACTTAGTACCTAGAGCTCAAGGATTAGTTAGTGCTATGTTTGGGATAGGGTCAGCGATTAGTTTGCCTATAGCTGCGACAGTTGCACAAGATATAGGTTGGCAGTATAATTATCACTTCGTTATACCCTTTGTTATATTGTTGACTTACTTAACCTCTAAGTACATTAAGGAGAGTAGGTACGTTAATCCTAATACTAAGATTGATTACATAGGGGCTGGTATATTGGGATCGTCTTTAGCCTTAATGACTACAGCCTTTTCAGAGGCCCCAACTTGGGGATGGCTGTCAACGTCTTTTCTAATAACTATGTTATTAGGTGTTGTGCTATTCACTACCTTCATATTTTATGAATTAAGAATACCATATCCTTTAATATCAATAAAGCTTCTGAAAGAGAAAAACGTGTTAGCGTCTAATATTGCTGCTTTTGTAGCAGGTTTCGGAATATTCATGGCATATCAAGCTATAACTTATTTGCTTGAATTGCCAAATCCTGTTGGCTTTAATTTAGATATTTTGAGTACAGGAATTACTATGTTGCCAGTTTCATTAAGTCAAATGGTTGGGGCTCTGTTTGCTTCAAGGCTTATATTGAGGTCAGGTACTAAATTCGTCATAGTGATCTCCTCAGTAATTCTATCATTCTTTTACTTTATACTCTCGCTTATTGCAATTTCTGGTTCTTCAG
>NZ_QIMI01000136.1:0-4069 GCF_007050195.1 Sulfolobus sp. B1
GGAGTGGAACGCGTTTAGAAGCAAGCTAGCGGGTGCTATCTTGAAGGGTTTAAAGTATAATCCTATTAAGAAGGATGAAAAAGTGTTGTATTTAGGCGCAGCTTCTGGTACCACGGTCAGCCACGTTTCTGATATTGTTGAGCTTCGAGGAAAGGTGTATAGTGTAGAGTTTTCGCCTAGGGTTGTGAGAGAATTATTACTTGTAGCCCAAAAGAGGCCTAATGTGTTTCCAATATTAGCTGATGCTAGATTTCCACAAAACTATAGGACAATAGTAGAAGACGTTAACGTAATTTATGTGGATATAGCTCAGCCAGATCAGACAGATATTGCAATTTACAACGCTCAATTCTTCTTAAAGAAAGACGGTTATATGTTTTTGGTTATAAAGGCTAGAAGCATTGATGTAACTAAAGATCCTAAAGAGATTTATAAATCTGAAGTAGAGAAAATGGAGAACGCTGGATTTGAGACTATCCAAATCATAAACTTAGATCCTTATGATAGGGATCATGCAATTGTTTTAAGTAGGTATAAAGGGTAGGATTTTGATAGATAAGATATTTGAAATTGGACTTAAAGATTTATTCTCCTCTACGCCTGCAGAATATATTACGTTAAAAGAGGCATTGGAGGGAAAGCGTGTCATTAAATTGAATAATGGTTTTTATCATGAATTAAAGGAAGATGAGATTGATAATCTTTCAAAAAGAGTTCCAATATATCTTTGGTCATTAGTTAAGATTCCTTTATTGTTTACTAAGTCCACTGAGCTAGGTGAATTTCATATTAACGGCGGGGAATGGGAAAGGAAATTAGTTTCAGTTTTATTGCATAAAGAGATAGGCAATGTAATATTAACTACTGATGTAGAAAGACTATTAAAGGAGTATCCTTCATTAATATTTATAATTTTGAGTCCTACACTATTTATGGAATCAGAATCAAGTGAGATGTAAAAAATGAATACAAAGATTATCGATGAAATATTGGATACGCTTGAATTAAAAAAGTACAGTTACACTTTAATTAAATACCCAGAACATAGTAGGAAATCAGTTGACTTAATAATAAATTCGAGAGAACCGGCAATAGTTAAGTTTTCAGCAAATGAAAAAGTTAGTAAAGACGAGATAGCTGATCTAAAAAAGTTAGCTGTTTCGAGCAATAAAGCATCTTTGATAATCACTAATGAGGAACAAGATGATATAGTATCAATTAAGGCTGATAACGTTTTCGCAATATCTCCCGAAGGTCTTATGAGAGTACTGAACGGCGAGAAAATCTTCTTATATAGGACTAGGGGAGGTATATTTATAAAAATAAGACATGATGTGTTGAAGACTAGAAGAGAGATGATAGGATATAGTATAGGCGATTTGGCTAAGCTTCTGGGAGTTTCCAGAAAGGCTATATACGATTATGAAAGAGGAGATTCTGATGTTTCCTTAGAAATAGCGGAGAGATTAATAGATTTGTTTGGAGATGAAATAATAGGAGATATAATAAGAGATTCAGTAAAAGTTAAAAGAGACCTAGAAGAAGAGGATGAAGTTTCTGATACCTCGGTAGAGAATTTTAAAGTCAAGTTAATACATATTCTAAAAGAAGAAGGATTAAAGGTACTTTCTCTTAAACTTACTGCTGTAGATTTAATAGTCAAACCTTCCGGTGATAAAAACGAGAAATATATGATTGTGATAGAAGGCAAGGATTACGCTAAATCGTTAAAGAAGTTTAATGAAGCTAAGAAAATTGCCTCATATACCAACTCAGAGCTATTAGTCGTTTCAAGAAGTTCAAGAGTCATGAGAGAGTGTGAAAGTTTAGGATATAAAACTTATGAGGAGAATAGTATACACTCTTTAATAGATGAAATTAAAGGAGATAGTGGAGGGAAAAGCTAAAATACTCATACCAGATCCTTCTGAATATACAAAAGAAGGTAAATTTGATCCATCTTGGGCTCCCGTATTCTATAATCCTAAAATGGTACTTAATAGAGATATAAGTGTAATAGTTGTAAGTACACTAAGGCCAAAGATAGTAGTAGATACTTTGAGCGCTACAGGTATAAGGGGCATAAGATATTTTCTAGAATCTTGGAGAAGTGAGAATTTAATATTCAACGATAAGAATACAGAAGCTGTAAATCTGATCAAACAAAACCTGAAGCTCAATGGAATTGATGATAACGTAACTAAAGTGTATAACAGAGATGCTAACTCACTACTTTATGAAATAAAGGCTGATTATGTGGATATAGATCCTTTTGGAACTCCAGCTCCATTTATATTATCCTCAATAAATGCTACCATAAGGAAAGGAGTGGTAGCAATTACAGCTACTGATCTATCAGCATTAACTGGTTCTTCCGTTTTATCTGCTAGGAGAAAATATGATGTTATTAACTCAAAACTATCGTCGTCGAAAGAATTGGGAATAAGAGTTTTAATAGGCAAAGTTATAAGAGAAGCATCCATAATGGAGAAGACTGTATATCCTCTATTCTCTTTTTATTCTGACTACTATTATCGATTATTTCTTAGGGTCGATAAAGGTGCTAAGAAAGCAGACAAGGCTATTCAAACTCTTAAATATTTTGGAGAATGCCAGAAATGCGGTTTCCAACAATTCTTAGACGAAAGATGTAATAAGATCAAATGCCCTAGATGTGGAGGAGAGATGACTGTAATAGGTCCACTATATTATGGTTCTATCAATGATAAAGAGTTCATTCAAATGATTGAAAGTTCTATGGAAAAGTTCGAATATGTTAGTACGTTTAGTAAGTTAGAAAAGCTTGTCAGTGTCATTAAGGATGAGTGTATTTACGATTCTGTGTATTATAAACTTGACAAGATTGCTTCTAAGAATAAGATTAAAAATATACCACAAATTAATAAAATTCTAGAATGTTTAGGCGATGGAGTTAGAACTCATTTTGATTCAGTTGGAATTAAAACTAATAAAGAATATGAAGAAGTAATTAATTGTATGAAAAAGTTAAGCAGCTAATCTATCTAATATCCAATTGGATAATTTCCCACATGACTGAGGACTAACGTGAGCCCCATTTCCACATTTAGTTAAGCTTTTACAATTGAGGCAAGGAATATCTTGTATACTTTCTAATTTAATGTATATATTTAAGTCATAAGTATTATTTATTGGGAACAGTTTAACTACGTTTTTACCGTTTTCTTTTACAGCTTTTTTAGCAATAAGTTTCTTTTCGACGAGTTTTTTAACAATTATACTAACTTCCCTAATTGGTATACCCATACTTTTCGCAAGTTCTTGTTGAGAAATCCCTTTTTCTCCCATTTCCCTTATTTTTTTATGAATTAACTCCTCATAATTTATTGAATCTGTATCCATCTGTTACACCCGTGTTGGCTAAATATTATATATGTATGCCACACTTATTTACTTTACTGTTTTTATCTAACGTTAAGCTAAGGTACTAAAAATTGATAAGTTTTTAGTTCTTCTTGTCAAACTAAGAATAATTATACAATATAGTTAGATACAATATATTAGGTTTAATCTAAACTGAAAATTAAAATCTAAAGCATTACTGTAATGTCAAAACTATCTATTATTTCCTTATATCTGTTTCTTATAGTTACTTCTGTTATGTCTAAAGCCTCAGCTACTTCCTTTTGTGTTTTCTTAATGTCCATTAAAGCAGAGATGAGATATACAGATGCTGCGCTAAGGGATAGATAACCTTTTCCGCTCGTTAGTCCTTGTTTGTACATATAGTCTACAAGCTCTGATGCCTTTGTTCCTATTATTGGAGGTAATCTCAGTCTATCAATTATCTTTGGTATATACTCAGTTGGTCTCAATTTAGGTCTAAACTCTGGTATCGATTTTGCTGCGCTTTGAACTCTTTCTAAAGCCTTCCATAATTCGCTAGATGAAATTGAGTACCTTGATTTGAACTCTTGTAAGTGTCTAGGTATGTTATTTACTTGACATGAATAGTATAATGACGCTATCACTAGGACGTACTGATCTATCCTTTTAGTTAATCCATTCTCTACCATTTTCCTTAATATCA
>NZ_QIMI01000137.1:0-4068 GCF_007050195.1 Sulfolobus sp. B1
CCCTCATGCTTTTTAACTAAAATTGAGTGTGAAGCCCAGTTATAAAGTAAAGCAAATGAAGTCCACCATACTATCCCATATCCTACAACGTTTTGACTAAATGGTTTCATCAGTACAGCATTTAAAATCTGACCCAAAACCTGTTCATCTAAGGCGAAGAAATTCTTTGGATCACTTATACCATACATGAATATAAATATTGGAACCACATATATTAGGAACATTGGTAATTTTTCAAATAAGATGAATTCTGGGTCCTTCTTCCTAATCGCATTCACTAAGCCTAATAGGGAGCTTACAAACAAAGCTAATGCTCCTAATAATACAGAGAATATCATAGTATTTTCTATACTAATACTAGTGCTGTACTCACCAAATGGTAATAGGAAACTTATGGCTTCAGATACTGAAGCTGGAATTGGCCATAAACTATATAGAGGACCTACTGTATAAGAATCGCTACCTATTACTTCTCTTAATCCTCCAACTGGTAACGGTCCGAAGAAGTCTCTAGCAAGTAATCCTGTAACCATGGCAATAATCGATGAGTATATTAAGATTATAGATAATTTAGGTATATTCTGGCTTCCGGTCTTCTTACCATATCTGTAAAACCATATGGAAAATATTAATAAAACTAACGCATTACCGAAATCTGGAAACATTAGACCAAAAAGTATGGGGAAGGTAAAAACTAAAAACGCAATAGGTGAGATCTCCCAGTAAGAGGGAGTTCCATATATTTCAACTAAAGATTCCAAAACTCTAATTGATTTTGGGAGTTCCACAAGAGTAGGCGGTTCCTCTTTTTCCTCATATCTTTTAGGTCTTATGTAGTCAATAAAGCCTAAATTACCTAAATCTGACTTTATTGTATTTACATATTTTTCTGGAACATAGCCCTCTATCTGCAAATAATAATCTGAAACTCTAGCTTTATTCATAATACTTAAAGCATCTCTTACTGTAAGTAATTTACCATATACGTTTTTAATATAATTTTCTTCACTCTTAACCTTTTTTGCTAGCTCGTCTCTAGTCCTCTCTAGTATAATGTTTATCTGGTTTACCTTTTCTTGCAAATCATTATACAGTTGGTATGGTGATTTTCCCTCTTGTAACTCAAATCTTCTTACACCTATTTCTTTAAGGATTTTGTCAAGTTCAACTTCCTTTTTTGTTATTATTATGACACTAAAACTTTTTTCGCCAGACTTGACTGCATATACGAAACCCTTATCCCTTAATGATTCATTTAGTAAATTTAACTTATCCTCACTAACTATAGCTAAGATTACATTAAATAGTTCTGACGAGTATAATGTGTTAAGTTCAACTGTTATGGTCTTAAAAGGCTCTAAATCTTTCAATTGTTGCAAGTATAAATCCCTTTCAGCTCTGAGTCTGCCTATCTCCTCTAGAAGCTCTTTATATCTCTCTTCCAGTTTCAGAGCTTCACTATTTGTTTGGTCTGAGGCAATTATCCAATCCTCTACTTTCATTTTTCCTAATGGCTCTATTATTAAACCTCCAAGTTCCATTATTATTTTTACTTTTGATATATGATCTTGAACAGGAGTTATTAATTTCCTCGCTTCGTCAATTCTTCCATTTCCTATTGGGTAAAGGGGATCTTCAGGCTGGAATACCCCATATTTTAGAAGTTTAGTAACTATAGGATTAAGATTAGATTTATCTGTAATTATCTGTAACCTCACCATGTTTTCTGGCAAAAGCACTCTTTTTCCCTCGCAATAAGTAAAATAGCGAAATCTCTTATAAGTATTTAATCTTTGTCGTTTAGAAATAACATGCAATGGGTAAGATGGTAGTAGTCGGGGATAAGTACACTGTTTCTCTTTTTAGAATGTTAGGGGCTGAAGGAGAGCTAGTTGAAGACCCCTACAAGTTACCAGAAATTATTTCGAAATTAAGGAAAAGGGAAGACTTAGAACTTATGTTAATAACAAAGGACATTTATGAACCAATTAAGGAAAAGATAGATCCCTTAATTAGTGAGCAAAGGAAACCTTTAATAACAATAATACCATCACCATTTAGCGAGTCTAAACCTATAGACGTAAGAAAGATGATCATGAGGGCACTAGGTTTCGGGTGAAATGAAATGGAATTTGAGGATCTGTTAAATCTTTCAATAAATAAGATTAAAGAAGAGATAGATAACGAATTGAAAAAGAGCTTAGAAGAGTCTATAAAATTATTGGAAGACGGTTATCAGAATACAATAAGAGAGTTCTCTCAAAGGCTTCAAGATTACGTTAGTAAAACTAAGGAAGAAATCGAGGGAGAAAAGGCTAGATTAGAAGTTGAGAATAAGAGAGCAATATTGGCAGAGAAGGAGTATTGGATAAACAAAGTATATGAGAGAATTTTAGATAAAATATCTGATATTACAAAATCAAAGGAATATAGTGATTCCATTAAAAGTATATTGAGTAGGGAACTAAAGGAAGGAGAGCCCATAGTCATATATTGTTCATCATCTGATGAAAAGTTGATTAGGTCTCTAGTTAAAAATAAGAACGTGACCATAAAGACTGATAATAAAATGCTAGGAGGTATAAAGATATATTACGAGAAAAGCGGATTAAGTAAAGATTTCTCATTAAAGCTTATCTTAGATCAAGTTTTTGATAGTATGAGAGGAAAAATAGCAGACATATTGTTTGGAGGTGCATAAAATGGAAAAAACTGGTAGAATAATTAGAGTAAATGGACCATTAGTAGTAGCAGACAATATGAGAAACTCTCAAATGTACGAAGTAGTTGAAGTTGGCGAATTAAGACTAGTGGGAGAAATAACGAGAATAGAAGGTGACAGAGCTTATATTCAAGTTTACGAGGATACAAGCGGTATTAAGCCAAATGAACCAGTTTACAGAACTGGAGCTCCTCTTTCAGTAGAGTTAGGTCCCGGTTTAATAGGTAGAATATTCGACGGTATACAAAGACCATTGGATCAGATAAAGGATGTAGCTAATTCTCCGTTCGTGGCTAGAGGTATAAAGGTACCATCTCTAAATAGAAGTAATAAATGGCATTTCATACCTAAATTGAAGAAAGGAGATAAGGTAGAAAGCGGAGATATCATTGGCATCGTAAATGAGACTCCTTTAGTAGAACACAGAATACTCATACCTCCTAACGTTCATGGAACATTAAAGGAGATAGTACCAGAGGGAGACTATACAGTTGAAGACAATATAGGAGTAGTTGATATGAATGGAGATGAAATTCCAATTAAGTTAATGCAAAAGTGGCCAGTTAGAATTCCTAGGCCATTCAAGGAGAAATTGGAACCAACTGAGCCATTATTAACTGGAACTAGAGTATTAGACACTATATTTCCTATTGCTAAAGGAGGCACAGCTGCGATACCGGGACCATTCGGAAGTGGAAAGACTGTAACTCTGCAGAGTTTAGCTAAGTGGAGCGCCGCAAAAATTGTCATATACGTTGGATGTGGCGAGAGAGGGAATGAGATGACTGATGAGCTAAGGCAATTCCCTAAATTAAAGGATCCATGGACTGGAAGACCATTACTAGAAAGGACAATACTAGTTGCTAATACAAGTAACATGCCAGTCGCGGCTAGGGAAGCCAGCATTTATGTAGGAGTCACAATGGCTGAATACTTCAGAGATCAAGGTTATGATACACTATTAGTAGCTGACTCGACGTCAAGATGGGCTGAGGCATTAAGGGACTTAGGAGGAAGAATGGAAGAAATGCCTGCAGAGGAAGGTTATCCCAGCTATTTACCATCTAGATTAGCAGAGTATTACGAGAGAGCTGGTAGGGTTAAGACTATTGGAAGACCAGAAAGATATGGTTCAGTTACTATTGCTTCAGCTGTCTCCCCGCCTGGAGGAGACTTTACAGAGCCAGTGACTAGCCATACACTCAGATTTGTGAAAGTATTCTGGCCATTAGATGTCTCTCTAGCTCAAGCAAGACATTATCCGGCAATTAACTGGCTATTAGGATTCTCTGCTTATGTTGATTTAGTAGCTAATTGGTGGAATAACAACATTGATCCTAGATGGA
>NZ_QIMI01000138.1:0-4059 GCF_007050195.1 Sulfolobus sp. B1
ATGATATAAAAAAATTTTTATATTTATTTTGAAATTATTAATAGGTAAATATGAGCTGGAAACCAGGTGAGGAATGGAATAGAGCATTAAAGATGGCTTTCGTATCTTTCTCCGTAGGTATGTTCTTGGAATCCTTCATCTTTGGGTTAGAGTCTATTGCGACAAGTTGGTATACTGTGCCAAAAATACTAGAGAGTTTATTACTAGCTTGGGCTCCGCTATGGCTTATAATTGGTATAGCCTTTGCCGGTCCAATAGCTGATAGAATTGGTAGAAAAACCACGTTATGGATCACATTAGCAATATACGTTATTGGAGGAATAGGATTAATCTTCTCGTTTAACTACGCTCTAGTACTAGTATTTACTGCTATAATGCTATTTAGTGCTGGAGGTGAGATGAACACTATTATGGCTGCTACGCATGAGATCATGCCTCAAAGAAACAGAAGCAAAATTATGTTTTTGGAAATAAACTTTATAAACCTAGGAGGAGCTGTACTAGGTGGTCTAGGTTTATTAACTCAGTTCTCCTCTATTTTCTTTCAAAGGTTAGTCCTAGGTGTAGTGATTATAATAGCAGCTGTAGTACTCTTCATTACTAGACTAGAATTGCCTGAATCAATTAGGTGGTTAAGTGCTAAGCGTAAAATGACTAATGGAGGTAGTGTAGTAAAACAGAAACTAGATAAGGATACAGCGTTTAAGCTATTTGTGACAACAGCAATTGCTTTTGCCAATTCTGCTGGATTTGGTTTAATAACTTATGTGTTAGGACCTTACTTCTTCTCAAATTTAACCGGTACTATAATATTTGTAGCTGATATAACGGAGTTCGTGGTGGGCTTAGTAATTTCCTTCTTAGCAGATTCCTTTAGTAGAAAGGGATTATTATTGTGGTCAAATCTCGGAATTGTGATATTTACATTTTTAACTTATTATTTCATCCCCGCTTGGAAGTCAGACTTAATAATATTCTGGGCTCTGCTAGTTGCCATAAATGCGTTCACGTCTGTACAGTATTTAACAGAAGATACATTCAAAGCTGAGTTATGGTCCACCATCAGAAGAGGAACTTATACGGCTATTGCTAGGGTAGTTTCAATAGGTCTCTACATACCAACCATATTTCTCACTCTATCCTTCTCCTTATCTCAATACGTTCTATTTAATTTAGGAATATGGAGTATAGGATTATTTGCTGCAATCTTGTGGTATATTTTTGGATTTGAGACGGGAAAGGGAATGAGCATAGATGAAATAGAGAAAAAGAAGGTATTTGAAGATTAAAGGTTTTTAATCCTTTTTCTTCAAAATATTTCTCGTGATACTAACATCTGATTACGCTACCTTTCACTCTTTACCCTCCTTACCTTTAAGATTAATTCCCAACTTGCTTAGGAAAAATAAGTATCCTCCCTACGGGTTAAGAAAAATAGAAAGTCTAACCAATTCTAGAATCGTTCCACCTAATTCCTTACGCGTTAAGAATGGGGAAATAATAGGAATTTACGTAAATGACCCTTTAGGAATGAGTGAAGTGACGAGAGGACTTACTGAAGTGTTTGGAGAACCACCTTACTTTGTCGAATCCTTCAAAGAGTTAGGGGATAGGATAATGAGATTGAAGAGAAAACTCGAGCTTAAAGTTATTGTTGGAGGTCCGGGTAGTTGGGAATTAACTATAGACGTCCCGGATTGGATAGATACAGTATTAGTTGGAGAAGCGGAAATAACTCTTCCTAGGCTATTAAAAGAGAGAGACTTTCCTAAGGTAGTTTATGGTGAAGAGAGTGACAAATTCTTCCCTATAAGAGGCCCTTCAGCATTAGCTGAAGTGGAGATTAGTAGAAAGGAAAGGAAGATCCCACTTGAGGTGTTTAAGAAAGAGATGGAAATACAGTCTAAGTATCATGGAAAAGTTAACTTAATATCAAAGGATCTTTTCTCTTATAAACCAGAAGAAGAACTTTTCTCTTTGCTTAAATTGGCTTCGAGTTACGGAAAAGTATACTTCTCACAGATTACTGTAGAGTCAGTGCCCGAGGTAAGATTAGAGAGAGTTAGGGAGATCTTAGGACTTAATGAAAATAATTGGAGATCCCCAGTCTTATCTACTAGGAAGGAAGCGTGTTCGTTAAAAGGGATTGATGAGGACGTCATGAAAGAGTTAAATAATAACTTCATTTACCCCGTAGTCTATGTAGAGGATGAAATGGTAGATGAGTTAAGTAAGTATAAGAGCATAATAATTCCGCTACCGAAAAGTAAGGCTTACTACAATGCCTTATACGAGAGTTGGATTCACAACAGTAAAGACGTTATGAGGATTAATGGAAGTTTGAGTAGGATTGTTGAGTACGTTTTATATAAGAATAAGGAGACTAAGGGGGAGTACTTAAAAAGACTAAGGTTAAGAGGGATCAACATTTTTAACCTATTCGTAATCGCACTATCGTCACTTATATTCTTTAAAGGATAATCTGACCTCCTCCCCGCCCCTAAAGGTTCCCTTAAGGTGGTTCACAAGTTTACCGCCTTCACCACTTCATAGCTAGTGGGCTTTGACACCCGCTCCGTTCATCCAGTGGTAGACCAACGGCTTGGTCTTCAGCCACTTTACCCCTATCCCTTTGGTAGAGTCCCCACTCCATCCTCCTAGGGACTTGGGGATATGTACTGAGGAGGAAGGACACGTTTTACTTTTTGCTTCCCTCCTCCCAAAAACCTAATTCACTTAAAAACTTTAAACCCCGGGAGAAAAGCTTGTCCTTCCTTTGTCAACAATATTCACTTCTTAGCTTGAAGCGATCTCGAAATCGCTAACAATTGCATTTCATTCGTACCTTCTGCAATCTCCATTATCTTAGAGTCCCTATAGAGTCTTTCAACCTTTGAACCCCTATTCAATCCATGTCCTCCGAATATGTGAAGAGCGGTTCTAGTTACTTCAGCTGCCGTAACTGCTGAGAAGTATTTAGCCATAGATGCTTCAGTTAAAGCTTCAATACCCCTATCTAACAAGTTAGCTGCTCTCCACGTTAAAAGTCTTGACGCCTCTACTTTGACTTGAGCATCAGCTAGATTGAACGCTATCCATTCTTGTTCAATTAGTGCCTTTCCAAATTGTTTTCTCTGTGTTGCTCTATTTATTGCCTCATCTAGAGCACCCCTAGCTATTCCAACTGCAATTCCAGCATAACCGTTTCTACTTATCATTAATGCCTTTATAGCCCCTCTAAACGCATCTCCTTCCCTACCTATTATACTATCCTTACTGACCCTAGCGTTATTGAACTTTACGTAACTTACACCTGCCCCTCTTATGCCCATTAAGTCTAGTTTTCTAACCTCTATCCCCGGGGTTTTGGAATCAACTAGAAGTAAGGAAATTCCTTGTCTATCCCCCGGGTTTCCGCTCGTCCTAGCTAAGACCACCATTTTAGTCGAGAACGTAGCTGCGCTGGTAAATATTTTCTCTCCGCTAATTACCAGTTCATTACCATCCGTTTTAGCAGTAGTTTGCAATGCTCCTAGGTCTGATCCAGCACCGGGTTCTGTCAAGGCTACAGCATAGATTTCCTCTCCTTTCACACCTCTCTCTATCCAGTCCTTAGCTGAATCCCCACCTATCGACATTAAAAGTTGAATAGCGTTGAGCTGTGTGTGCAAGCTATGTGAGGCTCCTCCACTTTCACTTCCCAACTCTTCAGTGGCTATAGCAAAAGCGATTTCCCCTAGACCTAAACCATTGTATTGTCTAGGTACTTTCATTCCTAATAATTCTAATCTAGCGAAGTCACGCACTATTTTATCTCCTCCATCATTAGTTTCATCCATTTGTTTAGCGAATTCCTTAACTTCTTTTTGTACGTAATCCTTAACCCTATACCAATACTCCTCTACTTCTTTAGGTAACTGAAACATGATGACCAATATATAAAGAGTATAAGTAGTAATAAACTTTACGTTATTCATTATTAAGATTTAATTTTTGCAAAAAACCTTAAGACCTCATGCTAAGAATTTTTAAAATGTTTTTATGTTTTTTCAACATATT
>NZ_QIMI01000013.1:0-23910 GCF_007050195.1 Sulfolobus sp. B1
ATGCCTCCAGTTATAGGTAAATGGGAAAATTGTGAAAACGCAATATATACTGGTATCGGTCTCTTCGGTTTTGTGAAAAAAGGAGAAGATTTAGAGGATAAGATAAAAGAAAAGATAGAGGTGTTAGAGTCCATTGGCATTAGTTAACGATTACGAACTTATAATAAGCGACATTGATGGAGTCGTAGTGAGGGAAGGCGAACCAATATGGGAAAACATAAAGGCTTTACGACAACTTAAAGATAAGGGAATCAGCATAATTTTTGTAACCAACAATTCAGGGTTTAGCAGAGTATTATTGTCTAGGCAATTATCATATTTAGGACTAAACGTAACACCGAATGAAATAGTTACTAGTGGATTAGCCGCTGCAATTTATATGAAAGAAAAGCTAAAAAATATAAAGAGAGTATTCCCAGTTGGAGAAGAAGGATTAACTGAAGAGCTTAAAATTCATGGCTTCACGATACTCAACAGTGCTGAGGCTGAGGAAAACATACCAGATGCTGTAGTATTAGGTTTAGATAGATTAGCTACTTACGATAAACTTTCACTAGCAATGAGGTGTATAAGTAAAGGGTCTAAGTTTATTGTAACTAATATGGATAGACTTTGGCCTGCTAAAGATGGCTTAAAGTTAGGAGCTGGATCATTAGCTAGTGCGATTATCTACGCCTTGAAGAGAGACCCTGATTTCATAGCCGGTAAACCAAATCCATGGATTATTGAAATTGCGATGAAATTCTCAAACATCAAGCAGCTGTCGAAGGTTTTGGTAGTAGGAGATCAATTGGAGACGGATATACAAATGGGAAATAACATAGGTGCTGATACTGTGTTAGTTCTTACTGGTATATCGACACGCAAGGATGCTGAAAACGGAAACATAAAACCTAAATACGTTGTTAATAATTTGTTAGAGTTAGTACAATAATGTGTTAATATCCTGTTATATCAATTTTTGAAAGTTTTCACGTTTATAATTTTATCATAGGTATGTAATTTAAGTTATAAACGAAAGGAGAGCTCGCCCTTTAGGACGGAAATTACAAAGCATATTAATTCACATAATTAAGAGGGTTTTAAGAGATCGTCAATAAGTTTTAGGAATAAGTTATATTTGATACAATACCGTAGAATACAGTATTGGATTGAGAGACAAAGAAACATGATCTTAGAGTTGTTTATGTTGACCCTAGTTTCTCATCTACCTATTATCCAAAACATGGTAATGAGATGAAGAGGTTGGTTATAGATACTTTCGTTGCGTTAATTGCAGTTATGAAAATGATACGGAAGTTATTTCAATAGTGAATTTGTATTGTTCTCTGAGTCTCTCTTGACTGCCCCTCATACGAGAGTGGACTAGGGGATCCCTCTAAGGGGAAGAAGTCAGATCGGTAAAGCTAGAAAACAAGATTCTTGTTTAAACAAGGTTTTTGAAATCTCAATCTTTATATAAGTTTAAGTTAAAATATAGTTGAAAGAATACTTAAAAACTAGATGATGAATATAATGACATATGGAGAAAATCGAATATGACGCAGTTGTAATTGGAGGTGGATTAGCGGGGCTAATGAGTGCACATGAGATAGCTTCAGCGGGTTACAAAGTTGCCGTAATATCTAAGGTTTTTCCTACCAGGTCACACTCCGCTGCTGCAGAAGGAGGTATAGCTGCATACATTCCAGGAAATTCTGATCCAAACGATAACCCAGATTATATGACTTACGATACTGTTAAAGGAGGAGACTATTTAGTAGACCAAGACGCGGCAGAACTACTTTCAAATAAATCTGGAGAAATTGCAATGTTACTTGAAAGATGGGGTGCACTATTCAATAGACAACCAGATGGAAGAATTGCAGTCAGATATTTCGGAGGACAAACGTATCCTAGAACAAGATTCGTAGGAGATAAAACTGGTATGGCACTGTTGCACACATTATTTGAAAGAGTATCTGGCTTATCAGTAGATTTTTACAACGAATGGTTTGCTTTAGATCTAGTTACAGATAATAAAAGAGTTGTAGGTTTAGTTGCGATGCCAATGAAGACTATGACACCGTATTTCTTCAAAACCAAAGCAGTTGTTATAGCATCTGGAGGTATGGGAATGCTTTATAGACATACTACAAACAGTTACATTAATACCGGAGATGGATTTGGAATTGCATTGAGAGCTGGAGCTGCCTTAAAAGATCCAGAGTTTGTCCAGTTTCATCCCACAGCGTTATACCCATCTGATATTTTGATTAGTGAAGCTGCTAGAGGTGAAGGAGCGATTTTAAAGAATATAAAAGGAGAGAGGTTTATGGCTAAATATGCTCCGAAGAAATTGGACTTAGCTCCGAGAGATATTGTGTCCAGATCTATAATAACAGAAATAAGGGAAGGTAGAGGATATCCGGGGGGGATATGTAGGATTAGATTTGACTCACCTTGGTGAGGAATATATAAAAGAGAGATTGGCATTGGCTTATGAAGCAGCTAAGAACTTCGCTGGAGTTGATGCAATTAATGAGCCCATACCGGTCAGACCAGCCCAGCATTATTATATGGGAGGTATAGATGTAGATATTAAGGGAAGAAACCCTGATCTCATAGGATTATATTCAGCTGGAGAAGCGGCTTGCGTATCCGTACACGGAGCAAACCGATTAGGATCTAACTCTTTATTAGATACATTGGTCTTTGGTCAAGAGACTGGAAGAACTGTTGTTGAGTTCTTAAGAAGTAACCCCAATACACCAACTTCCAACTACGAGAAGGAGGCTGAGAAGGTAGTCGATGATGCTTATAAGTTCGTAAAGAGCGAAAGTGGAGTTCATTTTGGTGAAATATTAGAGAAGTTGAGAGATGTAATGTGGGATAACGTAGGAATATTTAGAGATGAGGGAGGTTTATTAAATGCAATGTCCGAGATAAATAATTTAAGGGATATGGTAAGCAAAATGTACGTTACAGATAAGAGTAAAGTTTACAATACTGAGTTCTTTAACGCTCTTGAGCTAAGAAATATGTTAGATCTAGCTATAGTAATTGCTAAATCAGCTTTAGATAGAAAAGAGTCTAGGGGAGCCCATTATAGGACTGATTATCCAGAAAGAGATGATAATAATTGGCTGAAGCATACAATAGCTTACTTAAGGGGTAATACAGTAGAGATTACGTATAAGCCGGTTAAAATGACAAGATGGAAGCCTGAACCTAGGGTGTACTAAATGTCACAGAACCTCCAAGAACAAGAAGTAGTATTTAAAGTAAAAAGGTTTAGTCCAGAGAAAGGAGATTGGTGGAGTGAGTATAAAATAAAGGTTGACAGGTTTACACAATTTACAGAAGCACTAAGAAGAATAAAGAGTGAGCAAGACTCAACTCTATCATATAGAGCATCATGTCACATGGCTGTATGCGGAAGCTGTGGAATGAAGATAAATGGAGAACCCAGATTAGCATGTAAAACTTTAGTCCTAGATATTGTTAAGAAATACAATAATAACGTAATAACTATAGAGCCAATGGATTACTTTAAACCAATTAAAGATCTAGTTGTTGATTGGGATGAATTTTATGATAGGATGTTTAAGGTAAAACCTAGATTATATCCATCAAAAGAAGTGCTAGAGGAAAAAGCTGAGCATAGATTAAAGCCTGAAGATCAGAAAGAATTGTGGAAATTCGCACAATGTATATGGTGTGGACTTTGCGTATCGGCATGCCCTGCAGTGAGAATTGATTCGGAATTCTTAGGTCCTGCAGCTCACGCTAAAGGTTACAGGTTCTTAGCAGACCCAAGAGATACTATAACCGATGAAAGGATGAAAATACTAATTGATAGTTCATGGCGTTGTACTTACTGTTACCAATGCTTCAATGTATGTCCAAGAGATATTGAGCCAGTAACAGCTATTAAAAAGACTAGAAGCTTTACTAAGAATTACTCTGATAAGTCTGAAGTGGCTAAAAGAGGAGAAAAACACGTAGAAGCTATTTATGATTCTATAAAACAAACTGGCAAATTGCTTGAAGGAATGGTTTACTTGAAGACATATGGACTGATCCAGTCGCTAACAGATTTAATTTATATGTCTAAAACCGGAAAGCTTAAATATGCGCTAGTGCAAGAAAAGAATGTTCAAAATATAAATGAAATCAAAAAGATTTTAGGTGGTGAGAAAAAATGAAAATAGCCTATTATCCAGGTTGTGCGACACATGGCTTATCTAAAGACGTAGATGTAGCTACTAAAAAGGTTGCAGAGATTTTGGGCATAGAATTAATCGAAGTACCTGATTGGAACTGTTGTGGAGGAGGTTTCCTCGATGAATATGACGAAATAGGGCATGCTGCATTAAACTTGAGAAACCTATCACAAGTAGAGAAGATAGGTTTAGATAAGATGACAACACCATGTAGTGTTTGCTTACACAGCCATAGACTAGCAACTTACAAATATAATGAGGATAAGGACTTAAGAAGAAAAGTGGATAATAGACTTCAAGGGACTTCAGTTAAATATGATGGCAAAGTTAGTGCTGAGCATATAGTTTGGGTCTTATTAAGAGATGTTGGAATAGAAAATATTAAAAAGCATATCAAGAAGCCATTAACTGGGCTTAAAGTGGGTACATATTACGGTTGCCAAATGCTTAGACCAGAGTAAATTATGGGATTTGAGAACGCTTATAATCCTCATAGTTTATCAGATCTGGTTTCAGTTACTGGTGCAACTCCAGTCACATTCCCTATGATGACAGCTTGTTGCGGATTTCCACTTATGGGGAGTAATCCAAAAGGCGGGTTAAAACTAGCTTATAATGTGCTAAATAGTGCGAAAAGTGGTGGCGCTGATCTCATAATACATCCTTGCTCATTATGTCACCTACAATTAGACTCTCTTCAATTGAAGGTAAAGGCTGAGTTTAACGTAAATTGGATGATGCCTGCCATTTATGTAACACAGTTATTAGGACTAGCGTTTGGCTTAAGTCCAGACGAGTTAGGAATTGGAAATATCGCTAAGGAAGTATTAAGAAGCAAGGGGATAATATGATGAAGGATGAGATAAAAAAGGTTATTGAGAGTTCAGGAGGAAAAATGGATAATTGGATCCCAGTATCTGAGAGGCCCGGTAGAGAACCTTTCGCAAATGAAGCTAACTATTCTTTTAACGACTTATTCTGGGGGAAGATACATTTAAGAAATGATGGAGACCTATATGTATTAATAATTTCTAAAATTGTTTTTAACTGGAAAGACAGAAGGAAAGATCTTAAGTTAAACGGAGAAATAGTTGATGCGGCAGGAGGATTAATGTGGCTAAGAGAATATAATGTAGATGGATTAAAGAGCGATATGGATTACATAAAAAATTATCTTAATAGTTTGAAACAACAACAGAAAACTTCATAAATTTTTATTCAAAGATTTAAGTACGGCCATACTCAACAGACGCCCGCGAGTCACGTGGGAGGATGAAGTTGAGGCCTCCTTATTTATTAGGCCTCAACTATTTTAATTAGATCATTATGATCTAACTTGTACACAACAAGGTATTCGTCTGAAACCCTCTTCAGATCTGCATTATCTCCTCTGATCATAACACTAATTAACTGGGAGTTAGCTTCCTTTAACGATCTTCTAACTGTAGTTTCAGCTATTTTATCCTCTCCATCTGTTAATAGGATTATTTCGCTTACTCCTTTTACATGACCTTCTTTTATGTCTTCACAAGCAGATATCACAGATCTGCTAATATCTGTTCCTCCCCCTCCTCTTATCTTTCCTATGTATTCTATCATTTTTATGACATCCTTACTTTTAGCATTCTTCTGAACTTTTATTAAGGGATAAGGTATATTATCGAAGAATCTTAAGTAGAAGTCCCTATTTTCCCTCCTCGCTCTGCTATATAACGCTAAAGCTACCGCCTTTGCCCATAAGATCTTTTCTCCGTCCATACTGCCAGATTTATCAAGTAACAAGTAGATTGGTCCCAAAGTCTCCTTGATCTGTTTTTGATATAATAGTAATTGCCCTTCAGCTAATTTTAGGTAAAATAATACATCAGGGAGTGCTAATTCAGAATATACTACTCTTTCAATATCACTACCTTCTTCATATCCGTAAAGTTCTCCTTTCGAGAACCTAGTAGTTCTCCTCTTAGTTATACTTCCCAATTTTGGAATTCCGCTTAAAAACTCCAGTATTTTCTTAACTTCAGTGTTTCTAGCTAATCTTAAAACCTCATGAATCTCACCTTCAAAAGTCAATACACTACCAGTTCCAGCTCCGTTCCCGCCAACTATTTTTTGTAAATCCCTCACTGATTCAGCATCTTCCATGGCTTTCGATAAGGCTTTCTCATGAGCTTGTTTCATAACTTTTTCCATTGTCTGCTGTTTAACGTTCTTTTGCTCTTTACCTTCTTTAGGAGAACCACCCTTCATAATACCGTTTAAAATCTCCTCAGCTGCCTCTCTTTCCTCCATTGATTGTGAGGTCTTCCTAATTCTTTCTAATTCTTCTATCAAGTTTTGTACATAACTCACTGTTAATGCTAAACTAACTGCAGAGTTTACTATAGAATACTCCCTGTTCTTCAACACAATATCTGATGACAACGTAGAATCTACTAAAGAGTACATTAACTCTTGATCTTTTCTTACATCGCTTTTACTCTTAGTCATAGGTAAGGGTAAATAATGTACATAATACATATCAATTAGAAAATTCTCTTTCAACTGTATATCTCTTCCTAACAATTTCTTTAATGTATATGAAATCCTTTCCCCTCTATATTTAACAAGGGGATCTCTATAATCTATTCCTCTTAGTACTCCATCATCTTCACTCATGGGTATATCCCCAACTTTCTCGCAACTTTTTCTATTAATCTGTCTATCTCACTCAAAACTTCTTTAGAAAATTCCTCTACTTTTTCATCACCACTTTCTTTGCCCAGCTGTATAATCCTATCTCTTGTAGCCCTTAGGCTTCTTATCAATTCTATTAATCTAGGATCTGATTCGTTAGCAGCATCTACATATTTTGATGCCTCCTTGATATTGTTATATATTTCATTCAATTCTTTCATATACTTTATAGGTGTCTTTAGTTCCTCAGATAATAGAGCAGAAACTTTTTCAAAGTCATCTATTTCTCTTGGTGCTATATATTTCAATACTATGAGATCTTCTTCCGATGCTTTTAATCTTCCATTTAATATCGCATGGGCTGAAACTATCTTCAGCACTTTACCTTTTCTTCTATCAGTTAAATGAATGCCTTTTTCTTCTAACATTGCATATAATTTAAGGAGCTTATTCTTTACGCCAGATAAATCTACTTGCTGAAGATACGAATATAGCTTATCTAGATGTTCAACATTCATTATCGGTTCTTTAACGGACCACTTACTTGTGAATTCTATCTCCCATGTAGCATCTAATAACTGTTTCCATAATTCTTCTCCGACAGGTCTTGCGTAATGTCTTAACAATAGCCTATCGTATAAAGCTTCTAATTCTGGCTCATCTGGAACTCTGTTAGATGCGCTAATCAATGTCCTTAAAGGAACCCTTATAACATTATAACCATCATATATTACCCTTTCATTAAGCAGTGATAATAGTGCATTTAATATAGCAGAATTAGCGTTAAATATTTCATCTAAAAATGCTATTTGACTTTCTGGTAATCTGTCTTTAGTTATTCTCTTATATTGCCCCTCTCTCAACGCATTAATGTCTAACGCACCGAACAACTCAGCAGGCTCCGTGTATTTAGTTAAAAGATACATGAAGAATTTTGCATTTAGCAATTCAGCTGCTCTCCTAGCCAATGCCGATTTAGCAGTTCCAGGCTCACCTATTAGTATTACGTGCTCCTTACTTAGTAATGCCAACACTATTACCTTCGCTTCTTCCTCCCTCCCTATGAAGGGTGCGGATAGTTCTTCCATAAATTTCTTAGGTAGTTCAAGTAAAGCTCTTTCACTCAATTTTATCCCAAATTAATCTTCTCAATATTAGCTTATAAACAAAAGTTAAGACTTACAACGCAAAATTAACCTATGATCTGTTCCACCTTAATATAGTTTTTAAATAAATGCACTTGTAATTATTCGATTAAAATTATATCACGAATATTCTTGTTGTTCTGATCTATATGTGTTATTTCAAATTTCAATATAATAATGTAGTATTTAGGAAATTTTATCAACTATTTATTTTATTCGTTATTATGATAACATTGAAACTAAACCTATTCTATTGCCATAAAATTATCAGAACTCTAGAAAACAAAAATATATTACGATATAAGCTATTGCCAAGGGGAGCAAAAAATTGATAAAGTTCTAACGTAAAAGATTAAGGGAGTTAATTTTGCCTAAGATACCCGTTAAAATAGTGTCTTGGGATGAAATTATAAAATTGTCAATGAAATTATCGGAAAAGATGAAAAATGATGATTATATACCAGATGTAATAATTGCTATAGCAAGGGGAGGATTAGTTCCATCTAGATTGGTAGCAGATATGTTAGGTGTCATAGACATACTATCTATAAAGATAGAGCATTGGGTTGAAACAGCATCACACACTCCTCAAGCTAAAATAAAGTATCCTTATAAGGTTAATTTAGATGGAAAAAAGGTCGCGATAATAGATGATATTACAGATACCGGAGATAGCATTGAATTAGCCAAGAAATACGTTATAGAGAATTTTACCCCCTCTGAAATTAAGACAGCTACACTTCAATATATAAAACCGGTTGCAAAAATAGTACCTGATTATTACGCTGAGGAAATTGTAGAATGGGCATGGTTTATGTATCCTTGGAATTATTGGGAAGATGAAATAAACTTAATTAACAAAATATTAGCTGAGAGATTTACTACAAACATAAATGAGCTTAAGAGTCTTTTCAAGCAAAACTATGGAGTTGAAGAGCCTCCTATTCCTATAGAGGATATCATAAAAGAGATGAAAAGAAGAAAAATGATTAAATAGACCTAATATATCCTATATCTTAACTTACCGACAATACCGTTAAAGGTTTTCCTAACCCACTCTGCCTCTGGAATTTCGTCGTTTACAACATATATCTTAACACCATAGTTCTCAGCCTCTTGGGACAGTTTCTCGACTTCATCGCCACTATCTTCATATATAATTAACGAATCAACCGCTCCCATTTCTACAGCCTTTTTTATTGCATCTATTCCGTAAATTATAAGACCATCATCTTTTGCTAAGTGATACTTTAATTCCTCCAGTAATTTTTGGACCTCTACATATTGCTGATTCTTTAGTAAATCTTGTGCTCTCATTACCATTTCTCTTAAACCAACTTCTCCTTGATCTGAAACATCAATTAGAGGCTGTATTATCATCTTCTTTATTCTATAATCAAAATATTCCCCCTTGTAGAAATCATCCTTAGCATATCCTGGACCTCCTAGTAATACCCCTTTCATTTTTCCATTATCGATATAAGGTAAGAAATAGGAATTAACCTTCTCACCAACTTCTTTCAGAAAATTATCGTACATTTCTTCTATAATCCTCTCAATTCTTCTCTGTGACTGTCCTCCCATCATATGTTTACCGGGCACAAAACCTTCCATCTCCTCTAGAACCTCTATTCTACTTCCCTTAAGTAAGCCTATAGTTGCTTGATCCCTTTCTATGATTATTAGACCATACACACCACTATCTTCTACCATATCTTCTAGAAATTCGGTGTGAAAAGACTTATCAGTCCTATAGAAGAACAGCGGAACTTTTTCTGGAGGAGAAAACATAAAGCATTTGAAGTCTTCTGTATCAAAATTTTCTCCGCAAAAGAGTACTAAGCCGTTACCTTCCACTTTAGGTATCTTGTTTAATCTATCTATGGCAGCACCTATAGCTGCTAATACTGCATCTCTAGTTCTCTTTAATTTTATGTTTTGAGCTATTGAATACTCTTGTCTTAGTAGATTAACCACATCTGGTACTGGTCTACCCGGAGGGATATACAGAGATAACAAGACGGTTGCAGGAGCTTTCCATTTCTTCAATTCCTTTAACAGAGTTTTTAACTCCTGCTTATTAAGGACATATTGGTCAAAGACTCATCCCTAATCATTATAATGTGTATTGGATTCACCATATAAGTTTAACCACTAAGAGTAAGAATCTAATAATCGTTGAATAATCCTAAGTCATAATATAAATATCATTAAAGATGAAGCTATTAGAAACGATTCCGGTGTAATTGGAAACAATGAGTATAATGTAGGAATTGCGATACCGGCTATTGAACCAATATTTAGTGCCATTCCCAATCTTTCACTCTTTTCACCCCTCAAGTCTAAATACTTGGGTACGATCGACAGAATACCTAATCCAAAAATTGTAAAGGGTAATAACATATAAGGATAAAGTAAGAAAGTAGATAGTCCCGACAGTAACATAACTATCATCGTGACTATTACACACTTTCTAATACCCATTCTCTGACCAATAATTGGTAACCCCAAGTAGGCTATTATTGATAAAACATAAGCTGGTAAAATGAGCCATGTTAAATTAATCTTCTCTAGTATGCTGGGAATTACTTCTAACGCAAATGCGGGAGTCAAGGCTGACAAGTAAATTAGAACAGACGAGACTTTAGGAAATGAAAAGTTCACTCTAGCTTTGAGAACCTTTAATGGTTGCCCAATGCCTAAGAAGGATAAGGATAATATTAAAACACTAGCGAATAGGTTAATCTCATAAAAGGAGTGTAGGAATTGATACGCTATATAAGATAAAACCCACCCAATACTCCAGCCTCCAGTAGTTAACCCGAGTATCAAATTGTTACTACTCTTCACAGCGTTATCGACAGCATAACTAGTTAATAGACCAAAGAGAACCCCTATGAGAAACCTAACTGGAAATATTAACAATAAATTAGACTGCAAAAACGTCAGTAAAGAAAGTAAGATAAAGGGTATAGTGTAAGATCTAAAGAATTGATAGAGCACTGAACCAAAAACCCTACCCAAAAATGGTAAGGATAATAACAAAAAAGCCTCCCAATAAGGAAAATGTTTAGCTAGCATAGGTATAAAAAATGACGGATAGACCAATACGAATGTAGGAATTGAATAGGATAAAATGAACAAAACTGGATTATAGGAGATACGATTTAGCTTTAATGAGACTTTAATTAAGCTAATCATAACTTTTCGAATTATTTAGAAAGTAATATCAACTGAGACTAGGCTAAAACTTATCTATGAGCAAAATTACTATGGAGTCGTAAAACTTTATACCTAGTTGAAATAGAATATAGGTGAGAGTGCGGGGGTGCCCGAGCTAGGGCAAAGGGGGCGGACTGAGGCTCCGCTGGCGAAGGCCTGCACGGGTTCAAATCCCGTCCCCCGCACTGTGGGGGAGTGCCCCACTCCCCCCATTTCTAACGTAAAACTCAACCACGTCAGCTAAAGGACCAACGTAATGCTCCTTTACCTTACCCCTATCGTCCTTCTCTATAAAGTAAACATAATACTTATCCCCTCTCTGACGTATTTTGTATTGCCCTGCAGAGAAAACTCTATAACCCATATTTAATCTTTGCCCCTTTCCGGTAATTAAAGCTTAAATATTTGGGGTAATTGCCCCAATTGCAACTAGAATAAAAACAATAAAAAATCTTGCCTTTGGTTATATCTTAAAATTGTTAATATTTAAGTAGGTTATTAATTATATAATATTAATAATGATAAAAAATTGAAATATACATAAAATAATAAACTATCAGATTTTCAGTTAATTATATGAAATGCTATATTAAGTATGGTGAAGTCTTATTAGTCAGAATGAGTGACTAATATACACTTACAAATCCTGAAATGTAAAAATTGTCGTTATTTATAAATAAAAAGTATAAATATGTAATAAAACTACATTTTATTAAGTTCTGTCGATAATATGTTCTTGAGCCTCTCCTCATTCTCTCTTAGTAGTTGTATTAAGGCTAAACTAACAACCTTTTCGTCATATTCTTCCTTAATTTTGCTCCTCAACAGAGTCATGAATGGTTGAATTGCCTTATCTAGCTCTATTGTTGATAGAACATTTGAAAGTTCTCTAATGTATTCTGCAATAATAATTGGCTTGCTTGATGATTTTTCAGTTATCAATGATTTAATCGTATCGTAAAGCTTAGCACTTATGGACTTAGCTATCTCGTCCACAGACTCAGAAACAATTGGCTCAATAATCTTCTTATATTCATCTAAGCCTGAGGTGGAGAAAGTAGCTGTATCAGCTATAACATCAGCTCTTGCGTTAAGACTTCCTAATAATGAAGATAACAATAAGGATTTAATATACTCTTTGTCTTTTTCACTAAGCTTGAAAGTTATTACTTGGTATTCAGGTGATTGAATACCTAACTTTTCTGCTAGAAATTCTATTAAGGTTATTGCGTTAATACCCACACTTCTAAACTTAGCAGCAGCTAACGGACATAAGGTAATTATTTTTCCATACTTCTCCCCTATGGCCTTAGCCATTAGATCTGCTCTTTTACCTAGGCTTTTTTCTAATACAGCTCCCGAGCAACCCTCAATCTTTTTTACTCTAAATCCTTTTTCAGAAAGTCTTCTCACTATTTCATCTGCGTAACTAGAGGAGAAACAAGCTATGTGCAAATTGACATTCTCGTTATTACCTTCCACCATTATCGACTTTAACAATCTTAACTCTAGGGGAACAACTTCAAAATAAGCTTCAGTTCCCAATAGCTTAGAATAGTCCTTATATGCAGTTGAAAATGTTCTATAGTCCTCAGGAGTTATAGTTACTATTTCTAATGAATTACTCAGTACGTTAAGATTTTGTTTCATCTTTTCGACAAACTTATTCCCATTACCACTTATGTAATCTAAGAAGCCACTATCTGAACCGGTACCTATAATTTTCACTTTTAATCCCATTTTCTTTATCAGTTTTAATGCTGTTGTAGCTACTGAAGGGTTATTCATCATGTTTTTTCCTATCCAGAGAATTATCTGACTATTGGGATCTATTATTGACGATAATTCCTCATCAGATAATAAAGGAAGATCCACTGATGGCTCCTCCGGCATTTTCTTAGCCACAAGACTATTGAGCTTTAGAAGTAATGTGGAAATTGGTATTTTGGCGGGGCATACTCCATCACAAAGACCACATTTATGACAACCAGATAATTCAGCAATCGCACTGTCTGGAATATCTATGGTACCTTGTAACTCATGGTAGGCTATTGCTCCTTTTACGAAATCAAACATACCTTTAGGGGCGTATGGCCATTGTGGAATTAATCTATATTGTGGACACACCGTTACACACATAGCACAATCTATGCACATTAGGGCATAATCAGCGAAATCTTCTAAATACCTTCTCACATGTTTAAAACCGTCAACTTCTCCACCCGGAGATAGCCTCTTCGCAATTCCTATGCCAAATCTGAAACGTAGGGCCTCTTGTTGCCTAGATGGTATCTCCAGTACAGCTTTAGCTCTATTCTTAGGATCAAAGAGCTTACCTGGATTAAATATTTCTTCTGGATCAGCCTCCTCCTTATATTTTTTAATTGCCTCATATCTATCAACGCCTAAGTCCATAAAGGTTTTCCCCATGCTATTTAGCCTATTTTTAGCATATTTATGAGCAAAAATTCCAATTGATAATAGAGATCCTCCTACCTTGATGTACTCCTCCATCATGAGCGTATTTTTCGCTAAATCATAAAGTATCTTTTTATCAACGGGATTAACGGAGACTTGTGTAAACGAATTAACTAAGAGAACCTCTCTCCTTTCCAAAGCTATATCGACATCATAACCTCCATCTGGTGAAAGTTCTCCTATTTTCCCTAATGTCTTCGATAAATTGTTAAGCAGTTCCGTTAATGCAGTGTAATGTATTAGTCCATGTTGATGTATCAAGAGACCTTGTGTTCTTAATGCTGCAACTACTCCGTGATTAAAAGACCACCAACCAGTCCATTCTCCTTCAAAAACTTTTCCACCATAAGCTTGAGAGATTTTATAGACTTTTGGTTCTACTAGCGGGGATCTAGGTGAAGGATATAAAATTACCATGTTCCATTTTTGAGGATCTAGAGGTGCTTTGTATTTTTCTGCCATATATGTAGAGATATAAGGTCCTCTAACTTGGACATGCCATGCTGGTATTACCTCTCTATAAAACTCTCCAACTGCCTTGACCATTTGATCTAGGCTATCGAATGATATTACCATAGCCTCAGTGGGAGAGAAGTTCCTCAGTTTTATCCCAGCTCTTACTATAATTCCAGTAGTACCTTCAGCACCACAAGCAAGTGCTAAATCTTTCCCTTCTAATCTTACTATATCTCCCCTAGGATTAACGATATCTACAAATGTAACATTATCCGAGATAAAACCATATTCATAAGATCCTATACCTAAACTATCACTAGCAATTCCTCCTCCAACAGAAGAATCATATGATGAGGGAAATGTCCTAAGTTGTAAACCTTCTTGCTGAGCATAAATGTCAACTAATTTCCATGTCGCACCTGGTTCTACAATAGCTACTTTATTAGCTTTATCTATACTAACGTTTGACATTTTAGAGAAGTCTAGTAATATTCCACCATCAGCCGGAATTGCATTACCGTATCTATTAGTTCCTCTGCCATAAGGTGTTAATGGCACTTTGTACTTTAAGGCTATTTTTACTACATTTATAACATCTTCTACAGACCTAGGATATACTACGTAGTCCGGTACAATATTTATCTTGATTCCAGACCAGACTAACTCTGGAATGAAACCCATATCTGCTGAATGAGACAGCCTTTCAGTTAGATCATCACGAAAATTCTCCCCTAATAATCCTTTTAAATCTTCAGCTACTCCCATTTCTATTTAACCCTTATTATTTAATATTCTTTAAACTTTCTATTATAATTTTCTGTATGTATTCATAATACTCCTTAGGTTGCTCTTTCCTAGGCACGAAGTTCATACCTATATTAGGATCACTTAACCACATGGGTACGATATGAAAATGGGAGTGAAAAATAACTTGACCCGCGCTTCTTCCTATATTGGTTAAAATCCTTATACCATCAGCTCCTAATGCGTTTTTAACTCCTACTGCAATTATTTTTACCCTTTCGCAAAAGTAAGATAATACTTCAGAAGGTATTTCTAAGAAGTTTTCATAGTGCCTCCTCGGAACTACTAAAGTATGACCGGGGGTGATTGGAAACTTATCCAAGAACGCTACAACGTTATCATCTTCATAAACTATGTAACCACTATC
Source organism: Sulfolobus sp. B1 (assembly GCF_007050195.1). NCBI lineage: Archaea > Thermoproteati > Thermoproteota > Thermoprotei > Sulfolobales > Sulfolobaceae > Sulfolobus > Sulfolobus sp. B1. The sequence continues at coordinate 15,351 of NZ_QIMI01000013.1, forward strand.
CTTTCCGCTAATAATATCGCAAAATAAACACATAAGTTATCACCAGCTAATTTGTATACATCAAGCTGAGAATAAAAAGTCTTAATATACGAGAAGAAGTTAAATAATCTAAACCACAAATTTTGCCTTCAAGTAATTCCCTTTCTCAGTTATTATCTCAATAACATGACTTCCTTTAGGAACTATAACATCCTGAACTTCTAACGCTAACACCTTGCTACCATATGGAATATATTCTGGAGAATAGTTATACGACATCTTACCATCTACCCTAACAGCTACGATCTTACCTGAAACTTTGTCCACATTTATGGGAATCTTCATAGAAATCATCTTTACATCATAACGCTTAAAAGTCATTATCCGGTAAATAATAATAATGATATCAATCCAAGCGTTGATAGTAATATTCGTGATTTCCTTTGTGACTAATGCGACACCTTTTCTAGGTGCTCCTTACACGTTAATAGCAACTAGTATACTTCTCAAGAGCGGTGTAAGTCCACTATCACTTATCTTAGTTATAATATGTAGTGGATTAGGAGCATCATTATCTAAAACAGTTATGTATACTTTAGGTATTGCAGTGAGAAAACCATTAAAGAATAACAAAAATATACTTTTTCTAGAGAGAATTAGTAAAAGTATTGGATTTTATCTTCCATTATTTATATTTTCAATATTCCCATTTTTGCCCCTTGATGACTACATATTTCTAGCCTCTGGTATAGCAAAGCTAGGATTACTCAAACTAATCTTGATCTCGATAGTGGGGAAAATAGTTAAGAGTAGTATAGAGATAAGCATCGAAGTAGAGGGAATTCAACTAATTTCTTCATTTCTAGATATTAATGTTGTTGAGCTCTCTATAATTTCTATAGCAGTTTTCGCTATACTAGGTTATATACTTCTAAAAATAGATTGGGAGTTCGCTTTAAGATATATAGAAAAATTCTTAAGAGATAAACTAAAAATTAATATATGAAAATTTTTAGCGGAAAGAAGTTTGAGGTTCACGTAGAAAAAACCAAGTTACCTAATGGTTACGAGAGAGAATTGGAATATATCAAACATAGGGGTTCAGTGGTAATAATACCTAGACTAGACGATGAAAAGGTGGTGTTAATTAAGCAATATAGACCCGTAATTGGCAAATGGATATACGAATTACCTGCTGGAACTCTTGAGGAAAATGAGAATCCAATAGAGGCTGCTGAAAGAGAGTTAATAGAAGAAGTAGGATATAAGGCTGAAAAGCTGACCGAAATAGTGGGATTTTATTCCTCCCCTGGAATATCTAGTGAGTACATGAGATTATATCTAGCTGAGAATTTGAAATACGTAGGAGCTAGACCAGAGCCTTATGAGATAATTGAACCAATAGAGGTTAAAATTGAAGATGCGATAAATATGATTAAAGAGAAGAAAATTGAAGACGCAAAGACCATAATAGGACTTCTCATTCTAAAAACACATCTAAACCTTTAAGTTCTCCTACTAATATAGGCTCTTCCTTTATCACCCATTTTCTAGCTTTAGCCTCTCTAAGGGCTTCGACTACCTCGACCCAATCTTCTATTGAAGGTACTTCATATATCACTACAAATTCGTAATCCCCAATTCCAAATGAGTATGTAGTATATGATCTAATTCCCTTATTTTTTGGATGTTTCTTAGCTATTTCTATGTGTTCTCTCATAATTTTTTCCCTATCTTCAAAAGGCAATAAATACCAGTCTACGCTTTTTTTCATAGGATAGGCTATGAAGTAACGTAATGGCTCAGCATTGAGCACAGATTTTACATTAAAATTACCTTTAACGTAAGGGGAGGGCTTATAAACTGATAACATAGAGAAGCTCTCAAAACCAAAATTTTTCAAACTTTTAAGAATATTATATTTAAATTCTACAATCTTAGAAGTGTCTTCTGAACTTATCCAATAAATGATATCACTATCATATCTCAAAGATATATATCTCTTTAATGAGATTAGATTTTCTCTAAAATTTGACTCAATTGATTCTATATTATCAACCATTTTTCTTCTATTTTCCCTACTCTCACTCCACCAGTTTTGAGATAGTTTAAATGAAGAAACATACATATAAACTACATTATTTTCACTCATCTTGATCATCTAAGTCTTCAATAATATCATTATATAATATTAAGATTTCCTCTAAATTTGCCAAATATGCTACAAACGAACTAGATAAATTCTGCCTAAAATATTCATCAAGTAGCTCTAAGCCATCAGATGTTGGTCCTTTAATTATCCTCTCTACATATTCCTCAAATCTCCTTTTTGAATCGGCAACAACAATAAAAACAATTGGCAGAACGTATAGTATTTCCTTATTGCTTGAATTTTCATTCCGCCTTTTCTTAACATCTTTAATATTCTTTATTAATTCCATACTATCGCCATAGTAACTAACGTTAGTTATTTTGAACTTATTTCCTAGTAATTTCTCTGCCTTAGTCTTTAATTTTAGTATATTTTTATCTAGGTTTTCCATATCAGTGAGATTACCTATTATTACTTCAACACCAACATTATTTACTAACTTATCTAGGTAAAGTATTGCTTTTAACACTCTCGCTAATTTCCTCTTCTTTATTATTATACTCCTTTTCTCAGTGTTAAAACTGATAATGTACTTAAATATACATCCAACGTAGAGCTTCTTACCATTCTCGGTAGAATTCTCGGCAGGTATAAAATTATAATCTAACAATTCTCTATAAACGATGGCGTACTCATCCTCATTTATAAGACCCTTTATATAGTCCTCAAAATTGCTAACGTACTCCCTCCTAGACTCCACTACTTGTCCCAACTCATTATATATCTTGATTAAAGGTGGGTTATACGAAGTATCCATAAATATTTGAAGTATCGGAAACGAATCTTCCTTTCTTAGTACAGTTGACGCGAAAGTATTATTAGAAAATTTTACTATACTAACTATCACCCTGGAATCTATCTCGCTTGATAAGGCAACATGCTTAGATGATGCTAATGCTAGTCTCTCCACATCAAACCAGTCGTTACTTAGAACTAAGGAATTTGAATTAGAATCATCATTACCGGAGTTATATACTATAGAATCTACTTTCAATTCTTCAGCAACTTCTTCTATGACATCCCTTATTAAAGAGTCTATTTGAGGGACAGGAGGTAAAATGTAATGTTCTTGTGTTTTATAAACATGTATACCGTTATCTTGAAGCTTGATTAACATGATCTCTTTTTTATTTCCTTTATCGTCAATCAAAGAGCACAGAATCTCTGGCTTTTCTGGATTTGAATATACTTCTAGTAATCCCATTATTCCATCCTGCTTAAATTTGTTAATACGGTTAATTTATTAGCATTAGGGTACAAAAAACCTTTTTCCATATAGTATTATATCTCTAAAGGTAGAGAATTCTTATCGTGGTACTAAGAGTATATTTAACGGGAAACCCAGGAGTTGGGAAGACTACAACTTTCATTTTTTTGCTGAATGAATTGAAAAGAAGAAACTTAAAAATTTCAGGATTTTATTGCCCAGAGGTCAAACATGAAGGAAGGAGAATAGGATTTAAAATAGTCGATATATGGTCCGGTAAGTTCGATTGGTTAGCTAGAGTTGACTATCCCGGTAAAATAAAGATTGGCAAATACACCGTGCTCGAGGATAACGTGAACAGAATTCTCGCTGATATAGAATCAAGTACTTCGAATTCTGATATCATAGCTATTGACGAGATAGGACCCATGGAATTATCAATAAAATCAATGAAAGATTTTATTCTGAAGGTTATTAACTCGGACGAAAAACCCTTGTTAGCAGTAATTCATAGAAGTTTAAAGGACTCTCTTAGGGGAGGAAAAGTATATACTATAACTTTGGATAACAGAAATACAATTAAGTACGAAATATTAAATTATATCTTAATCAACTTTAAAAAGACATAAACGGGCTCTCTATTCAGACATTTATTCCTTAAAACTAATAACATATTAGTATGGTAATGCCAGAATATGTGAGAAATTCACTTAAGATAGATTGTAATACGGTTGTGGATTACCTAGTTGAAAGGTTAAAGGAATACCTTGAGTTTAGTAGAAAGGATGGAGGCGTTATAGGTGTAAGTGGAGGTATAGATTCAGCAGTTACAGCCTCTATATTGGCTAAAGCTACAGATAACTTCTTCATACTACTCATGCCCTCTTCTTCTACGCCAAAAATTGACTTAGAGGACTCATTAGAATTAGTAAAACTTCTTCATGCAGAGAATAAATACAAACTAATAAACATCGATGAAATAGTTAAAACAATATCTAACAATATCGATACTGAGGATAGGGTAATAATAGGAAATATTAAAGCCAGAACAAGAATGATACTCCTTTATGCTTATGCTCAAAAGTTAAACTACTTGGTTGTAGGGACTGGAGACAAAAGTGAATTACTTCTAGGCTATTTCACAAAATATGGAGATGGTGGAGTTGATGTACTTCCGATAGGAGACTTGTATAAAACGCAAGTAAGAATGTTAGGAAGATGCTTAGGTTTACCGGAACGAATAGTAACTAAACCCAGCTCCCCAGCCTTATGGGAAGGACAAACGGCAGAGGGCGAATTGGGTGTAGACTATGATACAGTAGATTCCATATTATATTTAAGATTCGACGAAATGAGAAGTGAAGAGGAAATATCCAATATGCTTAAGGTTCCGATTGAGGTAGTCCGTAAAGTAGATAAGCTAGTGAAAACGTCCCAACATAAAAGACTACCACCAGAGATATTTAGATTAAGTGGAAGAGCAATTAATTCAGATTGGAGGTTCCCTAGGAGATGGGTATAACAGTAGAATTAGCTCAAATAAGGTCGTATTTAGGTAATATTAACAAAAACTTCGATAAGCACATTGAGATTATAGAGACAAGCACTGCAGATTGTATAGTTTTCCCAGAGTTATCGTTGACCGGATATATCTTAAAAGATCTAACCTATGAGGTATACAAAGAGGCTATGAAGGTAACGGAGAAGATTGCAGAAAAAGTAAGCAAATGTGCAATTTTCGGAACATTAAAGGAGATGAGAAAGGGAATAATTAGAAACTCAGCAGCAGTAGTTATTAATGGAAAATTAGACTACGTGTATAAATTCTATCTTCCTACATATGGATTATTTGAAGAGCGAAGATATTTTCAAAGGGGTGATCCTCTTAAGGACTTAAAAGTTTTTGAATATAAGGGAACACGATTTGGAGTAGTAATCTGTGAAGATGCATGGCATCCAGAACCAATAGAGGCTATAGCATTGTTAGGTGCTGACGCTATTTTTATCCCATCAGCCTCACCAATGAGAAAACTAAGCGAAAGACTAATGATTGAGGATAATTGGGATGCCTTACTGAAGGCTCATTCATTAATGAATACTGTTTGGTCAGTTTTCGTTAACGTAGTAGGTAGTCAAGAGGAGGAATATTTTTGGGGAGGGTCCAGAGTAATCTCTCCGCTTGGAGAGACTAAGCTAAAATTAAAATTATTCTATGAGGATAGAGGAGTAGTAGAAATTACCGATAACGAAATTGAAAGAGCTAGATTCTTTAGCAGTTATAGGGATCACATAAAAGAATTTCATTCAATTCTAGATAAGCTATAATTTTTATAATGGTTTTCATAATTATAAATATATGTTGTCACAGAAGTTCAACCTTAACGTGTTACTTTTTATTGTAATAATCATTCTTCTTATTCTTGCGATATTCTATCCTATTGCTTTAATCCCGGCAGCATTAGCTGGAGTCTTTATCGAAGGCTATCCTTTTATAAAATTTTTCATTCCTATACCATTACTTATATTATTCCTTTTAGGGCTTCATAGCGAATTTTACTCATTTAGTACCATTGTAATATTATTACTACTATTGTTTGTGTTTTTCAAAAGTATTATCAGACATCAAGGTTTTAAATTTTAAATTTAAATATTCTGGCTCTACATTTTACATATGGATAAGTTATTACTAGGTTTTGTAATAGCTAACATTCTATTATCTTTTACATTGTCTCAATTATTTGTAATTCCACTCGTTCTTATAGCAATTAAATTCATTTTTTCTACCAATGAAAGAGATTAGAACACTTGTACTAAGGCTTAGAGTTTTATCAAGCTTTACATATTTTAACATATGCTACTGAAAATAGAGGAGATCTTCCAAAACAAGGGTTGGGATACTAGAAAAAAGATATTAAATGAATTGAAAAATAATCCACAAAGTGCATACGAGTTAGCCAGAAAACTCAATTTAAATTATTCTACAATAAAATATCATTTAGAAATTCTAGAGAAATTTGGATTAATAATGAAAATCAATAAAGGTTCAAAATCGTTGTATAGGGTAACCAAAAACTACAACTTACTTGAAAAGTATATAATTGAGGAAGAATAAAGAATTATCGAAACTAAATTGAGCACGAGCTCCTTACTTTTTATAATACTTTATATAATATTTTTGATCTTGGGAAAAATAAAATATTATAAGGCTATCGAGAAGTTTACCGATGTAATAGTAATTTTGTTAATTTTCTCAATATCCTTTTGGGCTGGTGAAGAAGTATTAGGAATCCAGATAGTTAGTTTACTCTCTATATCACTCATATTTTCCATTCTTTCTATAATCGTAACGTACCTCTTGGGATTTATTGTAGTCACCAACAAGTCATTATTAATGCATAAGGAAAAGATTAATGGTAGAAAATTAAATAATCGAAACGAGAAAATAATAATTACTAAATAATTAAAGGTTTAAAAGGAAATCCTAAGGTAAATGAAGTCGCGATAGAAACTCACGGCTTGACATTAAATAAGGCAAATATAAACAAGTTAGTGGACGCGGGATTGGATAGATTAAATGTATCTATCGATAGTTTAGATATTAATAAGGCAAAGTCTCTTACTGGACATAAAGGATATGATATAAATAAGATTCTTGAAGTACTGATTTATGCTAAGCTTCAAGGCATAGATGTATTGTTAACCCCAGTTTGGTTACCTGGTATCAACGATGAAGATATCGTGGAAATAGTAAAAACTGCTAAAGATTATAATTTTAAAATTGGAATTCAAAAATTTATAAAACATAAGTATGGTAGAGGGAATGATATAAAAGAAGTTGGCTGGAAAGAGTTTTATAATTATTTAGACGACTTAGAAAAGATCACAATGGTGAGGCTAAAATTATCGCCTATGGATTTCGAGATATTTCCAGACATTAGATTAGGCCCCGTTTTTGATATAGGAGAGAGAGTTATAGGTGAAGTTATAAGCGAGGGATGGATGAGGAATGAAATGATAGTTAAGGCTAAAAACAGAGTAATAACCCTAGTTGATGCAAATGATTTAGACGTCGGGATGGAAGTTAAGGTAAGAATTATTAGAAATAAAGACGAAATATATTTAGCTAGGCTTGACTGGCAATGATGGTCATTTCAGGGTCTGCTATTGTGAATTTCTTCCACGAGTATCCCGAAAGTATTTCAATTGCCTTCAAGCCGGATTTCTTTAACAGAGCTAGAGCTTCATGAAGACTGTATAGTCTTTGTGAATAATTTATTTCTCCCACTAACTTTCCATCCATATAATATTTTCTATACACGTTTAACCTTGACGTCTCTTGATCGAAGTCTACCTTAGAGTAAACCAGATAAGGTGGTATAAACATATAGTATTCACTAGGTTTATTGTAAATTATGTAATCTCTATTATCAAGGTTTATTATTACTAAACCATTACTTGATTGTCTTAACGATTCTAGTATTTTTATGTCATCTTCCTCCGTGTAATAACCTAGGCTATTATTAATATTTATTACCAGATCATATTTTTCATCGCCTATTATATCCTTTAGTCGTCTCATATCCCCTACAATAAAATTACCATTTGATATATTATTTCTTGCCATACTTATCATTTTCTCCGAAATGTCTACCCCTGTAACTTTATACCCTTTTTTAGAAAGAAAATATGCAACCCTTCCCACGCCACAAGGGACGTCCAAGACTTTCTTTCCAAGCTTATACTTACTAACGGCTTCATCAATCCAATTAGCCCATCTTTCTCCTTCGTCCCAAACTTTTAGCATCTCTCTAATATACAAATCAGACTCAAATACCCTTAACCACTCTTCGCTCATAATTTTTATTAACTCAAAAGTAAGTTATTAAATATATGCTTTATCGTACGTTCTTAATAATTCTATTTTTAACGCTTATAGCCTCGACAGTACCCTTATACCCTCACGAGAATTTTACTTATAGTGTTCAAATAATAGATGGTGATAAATTATATCTATACACATATAATTACACTATATTAAATTTAAATCCGCTAACATATAACCTTTCGATAATTTCCACCAATGGTCAGACGATTTTTACCAAATACTATATCTCTTACCAAAATAGCCAGTTATTTCCAACAGAATTTCCTATAGATGGCAGTCAGATACATAATCTAACGTTTATTTCAGCTTCCTTAAAAAATGATGTAAATACTTCTTT
>NZ_QIMI01000139.1:0-3967 GCF_007050195.1 Sulfolobus sp. B1
ACTATCTTATGGGAAGAATTTCTAAAGCTATGGATATTGTTGAAAAATATGAGGAGAGATTAAGGAGCGTTAGCTCACCTAAGAGGCGCGAAAAAACCTATCGTAAGGTTTCTAAACAACTAGAATCTTATATCTCTACAGTCAGATACTATATGTTTATAAGGTCAATGATACTAGTAGGGATATACATACTAGATCTCTTTTTAATACTAATGTACCTTAGCTTCAATATATATTTGCCCTTTTATATACCTTATTTAACACTAAAAACTACGACTGGATACTTAATGCTAAATGGATCTCTCTTCGTATTTATAGCATCTTACATTCTTTTCACGCCGTTATCTTTAAGGTCAAATTTAAAAGTATAACTAAGTATTTCTTATTAATGCCTAAACCAGCTCTACGTTCTAGGTCATTAAGAAGAATATATGTTAAGTTACCTAGTGGAAATACTGAAATACACTATGAAAGAAAGAGGAATGATGCTGCTAAATGTGCTATTTGTAAGAAACCTTTACGCGGAGTAAAGACTGATAACTTACATAAATTTAGTAGGACGGAGAAAAGACCTCAAAGACCATTTGGTGGAGTTTTATGCCATAGTTGTTTATCCAAAATAATTATACATGAGGTTAGAAAAAATATTATTTGATTTTTGAGGAGTTTTTATGATTATAGTAATTAGCGGTCCTGCTGGGAGTGGGAAGACCTCTGTAGCGAGTAGGCTAGCAAAGAGTTTATCCTTTAAGTTGGTTTCTGCAGGAAACTTATTTCGTGAGATAGCTAAAGAGAAAGATATGGATGTAATAAGTTTAAATAGGGTAGCGGAGTCTGATTTTGAAATAGATAAGTCTGTTGACAGGAGAATTTATGAATATTTATTAAGCGAGAAAGATCTGGTCATTGAGTCACATATCGCTGGTTGGTTATTTAGAGAATATGCAAATGTAACGATCTATTTATGGGCTCCTCTTAAAGTTAGAGCAACTAGAATTTCTATGAGAGATAATATTCCTTACAACGAAGCATTAATTCAAATCATTAGGAGAGAGTATATGCATTATAGAAGGTTTAAAAAATTTTACGGTATAGATATAAATGATTTATCAGTTTTTGATTTAGTGATAAATACAAACAACATGAGCTTAGATAATGTAGTTAAAGTAATACTTACTTATCTTTTATCAATTTCGTCTAACTCTGGCTCTATAAAAAATGAAGCCAAGTAATGATAGTAGATGGTAAGTTTAATTCAATTCATTCAGAACCTTGATTCAGAAGTCACTGAAGTAGCGTGGAGCATATTTATATTAGCATGGGCAATAGGCTGGGCCCTTAGAGGATCACCAATTCCTATATTTAGAGTAAAGAGAACTGGCCAAGATTTAATAGAAGATGCGATACTTGCTGCATTTTGGATTGCTATAGGTTCTACGGTGTTTTCGTTGATTACTTACTTAGCATCCCAGGTAGGGGGGTAAAAAATAAATGAGTTATTCTCCCTTTTATATACTATTTTTATCTATGAACATAGCAACTTTAACCTATATTCTAGGAGCATTATTTTACGGTCTTCCAATCCCTGTATATGGCGTTAAAAAGTGGGGTCCCAGAATGATAAGTGATGCGATATATGCGGGGGTTTGGATAAATATTTATGGGCTTATTATAGTCTTAGCTAACGAATTACAAAATTTATTAGGAGTAAATTGGAGTATATTTTATACGTACTTAACTAATTTGGAAGCACAAGCTTTCTATCTAATGTTTGAGTTGAAGAGTATTTACTATACATTAGTAAATATTAAAGCCGCGGCGGCAGCTCCAGTGTTTATACCTTTACTTCAGTTCTCCTCATTTATATCAGATATAGTTTTTTTATTACAATTTATTATTGATATTGGAGAGTTTGTTCAAAATTCTTTCATGATTTTAATAGCAATAGGTATCTTGCTACTTTCGTTACCGTTTAGAATAGGAAAGGGTATAGGTGGAAGCTTAATATCGTCATCAATCGTATTTTATATCGGTCTACCCTATTTGCCAATTTTCATGCAGAACATCTATTCCCCACCAACTCAACTACAGTACATTCCAGTATCTGATTTAAACGTGGTTATAGAGACAATAGTTGGATTAGTCCCATCTCTCGTTATGGCTTTTATAATAATTCCTATAATATATATCAGCATATTGGCAGGATTATCGATAGGTTTAGGTAACGCTATTGGTGGTTCCGGTGGAAAAATTCCATTTCCGATAGATTTATTTTAAGGTGATAAAATGAAGAGCTCAACAGTAATAATATTTCTCTTACTAGCTGACACAATAATTGCGTATATATATCTAAAAAATATTTATTTTGTATTATGGAGTGGCATATTGATAGCAATCATATTTCTAATTAATAAATTTATTTTGAAGAAGGTTGAGGGCTAGACTGACCTGACTTCTTTTCCTTTCTAACTTCTTTGGTCATAAATAAAGTAGTCCTTTGTCTTCCTCCCATTTATATCATCAATTAACTATTAATGTTAGAAACATATTATAAATTTTATGAATCCATACGAGTTTTTCGATCACACTGCAGATATAGGTATTAGGGCTTATGGAAATTCACTAGAGGAAGCTTTTTCTAACGCTGCCTTAGCTGTTTTCGAAATAATGACTGATACTACTAAAGTACAGCCGTTGGAATATCGAGAGGTGTTTCTAAATGGATATGATCTCGAAAATTTATTATACAAATGGATAGAAGAGTTGCTATATTACTATGATACCGAATTGATGCTGTTCAGTAAGTTCGATATTGTAATAAATGAAGAAAATATGGTTTTACAAGGAAAGGCATGGGGAGAGAGGTTTAATGAAGCTAAACATGAAAGAAGAACTCTAGTTAAAGCCATGACTTATCACGAGATGTCTATACAAAGATCCGATAACAGATTCATAATTACTTTTGTCGTTGATATCTAGAAATAATATTGGAAATCTTCATTCTGCAACTTTCGCAAAAGTATTTACTCTTTTTGTCAACGTCTTCTATATTAACGCTAAAATTCATTACGCAACCATGATTTTCACAGTGTCTTAAACCTAAGGTATGTCCTACTTCATGAACAACTTCTTTTATAACTCTTTCTGTGAATAAATTCAAATCACTCTCTCTCTTATAAAATTCCTCTCTGAGTCTACTAGTGAATATTATGCAATAGTTCTCCACGGCTAGTCCGAAAATAAAGTTATAACCATTAACATATCCATCTGCATCTAACAAAAACACTACTGAGTCATATTTTAAATTATATTCATTTTTTAAATACTTTAGTAATTCAGCAGCATTATACTGCAATCTTTCCCAGTTAAAACTTGATATCGGTAAATATCTTCTAGTATCAAGCAATATGTCAACATCAAAACCATATGTATTTAAATGGCTGGATATTTCCTCCAATATACTCTTTTCCATTAACGATAAAGGTATAATGAGAACTTTCATACCTCAAACCTCATATTAACTTTACCATGATATTACAGGCCCTTACATGTATTAGGGTGACGAACTTAGTTTTAATACGGTTGTTTAAAAATTTTTATCTAACTTAGAGGGAAAGGGAGAAAATATAAATGTAGGGACCCCTGGAGACCCTGCTTCATTGGCCCCATATACTCTTTTTTGGGCTCTCCAAGGGTGTCGCCAGGTCCCCGTTAAAAATAAAAGGATGAAAAATTATAAAGTCTTAGCTAGTACAGATATAGTGCCGCCGTAGCTCAGCCCGGGAGAGCGCCCGGCTGAAGTTTAAAAAGCAGGGACCGGGTTGTCCGGGGTTCAAGTCCCCGCGGCGGCACTTTAATAAAATCTTTCATTGATGTTAGGTGTGTGGACAACAATTTCATCCACCTCCATAAAATTTTATTCTAACTTATGCTAAATAGATTTCGAGTAAATTGTATTGAAGAATAT
>NZ_QIMI01000140.1:0-3913 GCF_007050195.1 Sulfolobus sp. B1
ATTCATAGTATCAAAGGTTTGGCCTAGTCATGCTGATTACGATAACGTAATTAAGTCAGCCAACAAGAGTGCGAAGAGGTTAGGTACTTACATTGACTTATATCTACTTCACTCACCTTCTCGAGTTCCAATATGCAAAACGATTAAGGCGTTTGAGAAGTTAGTAGATGACGGGATAATAAGGTTCTTTGGGTTAAGTAATTTTGACGTAGAAGGGATAGAGAAAGCTAAGGAGTGTGTTAGTAAGTATGAAATAGTTGCAATACAGAACCACTACAGCCTATTAAGTAGAGGTGATGAGAGGAAGGCTTTAGCATATGCGGAAAAGAACGGAATGTTATACATGGCTTATACACCTTTAGAAAATGGAATATTGTCAAGAAATGAGTTTTTATCTACTATAGGAAGGAAATATAATAAGTCCGCAACTCAAGTCGCGTTAAATTGGTATATCTGTAGGAATAACTTATTACCTATAGTGAAGGCTTCGAGGGTTGAACACGTTGAGGAGAACGCTGGGGCAATGGGATGGAGGCTTTCAGAAGAGGATTGGAGGGCTATTGATGAACACTTTAGGGAGAGGAGTTACTTCTTAGATAAGATGGTAAGTACTCTTAAGTCATTAAGACCATGGAGTTAATTTGCGATACATTTATATCCTCTTTAGCCATTATAACTTAAGGTGCCGCGGTAGCTCAGCCTGGCCAGAGCGTTGCCCTGGTAAGGCAAAGGTCCCGGGTTCAAATCCCGGCCGCGGCTTAGTGGGGCGTCCCCCACACCCCCACTTCTATTTTTCAATTTCAGATATGTTTCAACGACATCAACTAAAGGACCTACGTAAGTTTCCTTAATCTCACCGTTTACCGTTTCCAATTTATAGACGTAATACCTACCTTTAATCGGGTGTAAAATATAGTCACCATATTTATAACGCATCTTCTCTTTCGCCGTTTTCACGTCTTGTATTATGGTTACCAAAACGCGTTTATAAGCATTGGTAACACATAAAAAGTTACGGGAATTTACGTCAGATTGAAAGTAGGCGGTAAAAATTCCTAGGTAGTAATAGTTACAGTTAGACTGACATGTGTGCAGGGATTATCGACATTCTACCCCCGGTACACACAACCGACAGACTGTGTTGTTGTGATAAAAACTCGGTCTACCTCTGGTAAACATTGATGCTAGGGCAGAGGTAGGTATAATTGGGGGTAACTGATATGACCACGAGTAATAGTAAGCCCTTCTTCAGCATATTTGGGAAAAAGAGATGATTAAAAAAGAGCTTATAACCTGAACCTCTTGAACCCTAGAAAGCCTAGGATAGCTATCCCTGCTATCAGTGGCACAAACCATAGCTGGGCATAGAGGGGTGGGCTGAGCGTCAAAGGCGGAGGATGCACGGGAACAGCAGAACCAGATGAAATAACCTTAGGTTTTACATTTGAACAAACTCCATTTACACAATATTTTAACCCTGCGGATAATTTTATTGGTATTGTTATCGGTTTATCCATGGAGTGCAGCACTACGCCACTGGCTATCAGTACTGTTGCTACTGAGAGAAGGAGTATGGTTTTCCATTTCATTCTAGAAAAAGGAAAAAAGAATTTACTTAAAAACCTTATCCAAAGGATGCCTCGTACTCTATGTTCGCAATAAATGTTAGCTCGTCTGCGAAACTTCTAAAAACTTCACGAACCTATCTATATTCTCAGCCTGCGTACTTGCCAGTGGTCACATATTACGTTTAAACCGCTATACTGCTCTTTCGCACCGGTGATGCAACTGTAGAAGTATGCGAAACGGTCAGGTTTTTTCGCCCTTTATCCTCAGCCGACACGTCGGTACGCCCTCAACGCCTCTATTAGCCTTTCCGTCGCCCTCTCGCACTCCTTCGCTTGACACGGCATTTGTCTTATCGCCTCTTCCGTTAGCCCCTCAAAAATTCCTTATTCACGATAGCTTCAACGTTTTGCGTCTTCACTTTGATTAAATCGCCTCGACCTTAACTTCGCCTCACCGAAGTTGAGGACCCTCTGCCCTAACTCAGTCAGACCCCATATGAACTTTTTGCTGTTGGGTCTATCGCTATAGACCAACCCCTTGCGCTCTAATTCCTTCAGCACGTTAATTATGTATTGCTTAGTGGTTTTAGCTAAGGCGAAGATGTAGTCAGTCTTAAGTAACTCGCCGGCGTTTCTCACATATCGCAGGGACTTTATATCCCTCTCTGTGAGCCCTAACGCGTCAAACAGTATCTCGTTGTAGAACTCATTCATTACGGCGTTGAAGTAATTAATATAGGCAACGGTTTTGAAGTTGATTACCGCGTGGACTTTCACGAAATTCCTCAACATTTCAACGGCTCCGAAGACAACGCCATAGTTACTCGTATACGTTAGAACCTTTGACGCAAACCCATGAAGTGCGTTGACTAATTCATCACTTATTTCCTCACTCTTAGGCATCTCACTTAGGAAACACATAACTACCGACTTGACCTCAAACGGGTACTCTAGTTCTTCCCTTCTTACTATCTTTTGTATAACGTTGTACAAGTTTAGTCCCCGCGGGTATACATATATCTTGAAGAACTTGTTGTACAACTGTTCTCTCACTATCTCTATGTCGTCTGCGAATGACGTTGAGATGACAACTGGACTGGCATTAATTGATACGATACGTGCATTAAGCTCACCGTTTTCGCGTTTCTCTACTGTGCCTGTGGATATCTTCACTCATAAGCTCACGTATGTAGTTTATATTCTGCCTATCGATCTGGTAAGGCAAAGGTCCCGGTTCAAATCCCACCCACGGTTTGCAAAGGTGATGAAACTCTCGCCCTTTAGGGCGGGGATTACAAAGTAATATAAACTCTTTCCTATTTATTACGAGTAGAGGGGATAAGAAGAGTGGGAAAGAAATCTGAGCTACAGTTTGAAGATTACCTTTAACGCCCCTCTGCTCAGCCTTGTCTCTAACTGTGAAAAAAGGCTTACGTTTCGTTTTAGAACGGTTAAGGGAGAATAAGCTAAGGAACTTGTTAAAAGACACGCATAAGGGTACTTACAAAACACTAAGGCAAAAGTTTAATCTATCGTCAAAGGTCGCCATAGACTGTTATAGAAATACTATAGTAAAGTACAAGTTGTGGTTGAAGAACCCTAAACGCAGTAAGTACCCAATATTACGTAACGTTGGTTAACCCCAACCCTATCATTTTCAATCGATTTCAATAAAATGAGTGTAAGGATAGTGGGAGTTGGCGAGTTGCAAATCCTAGGCTATCCGAGGAACTTGTCAGAATACAAGGACTGGGAAATAAGAGAGGCTAGGCTATTGCTGAGGGATGGAAAATCTAAAGGCCACTCTTCTAAAGGAATGGAAGGAACCAGAGGCTAAAGACGGTGTTGCAATTGATGTTAACATGGCTGAGGTAGTTGTTGGTAAAGATGATAAATATTACGCTAGGATTTCTACCCGTTTGGAGGATGCTCATCATTATAAGGCTTTAGCCGAGGGCTTACAGAAGAAGTATGAAAAGAGGTGGAAGGATAGTGAGAGGATCCTGAACAGGATAAGGTCATCCTACAGGAAGGCTAAAAATGTCTTGGAGGATTCTGCAAGGGAAGTAGGTAAGTGGGTTGTTGATATAGCTAAGTCGTTTAATGTTCCTGCTATATTCCTTGAAGACCTCAATAACCTTATTAAAATTGTAAAGAAGTTACCAACTGAGTTTGGGGTAGGTTTTATTTGATGCACTAGCGTAGGATTCAATACTGGATTGATTATAGGCTTTCATCAGTTTGTAAAACTTATAAATGAGAAATAATATTAACTGGTGGGTCACCAGTAACTGGTGGGGGTACATTTGCTATTCGATTTACATCCTAAAACAGAGTTAAAAGAG